>JAISTD010000136.1 GCA_031272765.1 Candidatus Methanovirga australis
TTTTCATGATATTAATTGATATCCTTTCTCCTATTTAAATATTATGTTCATATAACTTTTTTGGATTTATTTCTCAGTCGGCATTAACATGCCACCCACTGAATTTTTTACAGTGTCAAGATTCTTTAAATTTGTAATTTTTAAAATATAAAAATTCACATCTTAGATATAATATAATTTATGAGTCGAAAGTGATTTATTGTCCATATTTCGATGTAATGAAGATTTTGAAGCAATTTGTGGTTCTGTCAAAAATCCTGTGATAATTGTAATCACAAAAAGCATTAATAAAAAAAATGTGTGATATAATAAATATGACACAAGTAACCACCCATATAATATATACAACAAATGCATATTTAAAGATAATTAATTTCTACTTATTAAAACAAAGAATTAATTCTCCTATGATTAAAAAATAAAATTTTCAAATAATTAAAAAAAACACTGAAATTTTACAAATTATCAATTTCATGATTAAATTGATTAAGTCTTAAAAGAATAAGAATTCATTAAGTTGACAGGACTGCTATTGTTACAGTAAAGAAAATTTTTCAACATTTAATAATTTTCTAATATTTTATCTTTTTTAAAAGCTCGTATTTCAGGAACAATTAAAACTTATAAATAAAAAAGAAATAATCAAATTAAGAAATATCTATGCTGGTAAAGGAATGTTTTCTCTACTAACAACTATTTCAATTAAATAAGGTTTTTTAAGTGATTTAGCCTTTTTAATGGCTGAAACAAGTTCATCATAAGTTAAAACTTTTTCTGATTCAATACCATAACCTTTTGAAATAGCGATAAAATCAGGATTTTTTAAATCAACTGCATAAGGCTCCATATTATAGAAACATTCTTCCCATTGTCTGATTATTCCGAGTTGATTATTATTTAAAACAAAGAGGGTGATTGGCAAATTATGTTCAGCTATTGTTGCTAAATCCTGGATATTCATTTGAATATCACCATCTCCCATAATAGCTATTATTTTTTTTCCTGTATTAGCTATTGAAGCACCAATTGCTCCAGGCACAGCATAACCCATAGGTATCAATCCTCCTGAGTTGATCAATCGCCCTTTCTCACTTGGATTATGGAATATGAGAACCCAACTCGTATGACTTCCAGCATCATTAATTATTAAACTATCCTTATGAGCATCTAAAATAGTTTTTACAGCATTTTGAGGTTTTAAAGTATCTTCATCATCAATATCTGTCTCAAATTTAACATCCTTTTCTTTGTTTTTAAGGTTGTTTGTAAGCCAATTATCATCAATTTCGCTAAAAATATCCTCATCTTTTATTCTATTTAAAAATTCTTTAATATCTCCATGTATCTTAATCTCTCCTTTAAGAACTAATTTATCAATATTAACATGGATTATTTTATCTTTAAATCTTCCAATATATTCATCTATTTTGTCCACTTCTTCTTTATCTAAGTTCAATGTTCTCTCGTTAAGAGTTGCACCTAATGCAAGAACTAAATCAGAATTTTTAAAAAGAGTTGTAGAAGCCTCACTTCCTCTAAGTCCAGCAATCCCAAAATTTAGTGAATCTTCACTATCTAAAATCCCATTGGCATGATATGTGTGGAGAGTTGGAATTTTATATTTTTCAATTAATTTTTTAACAATATCTATAGACTTGGATCTTCTTACACCTTCTCCAAGTATTATTAAAGGTTTTTTACTTGATTTTAATTTTTGAATAGTTAATTCAATGTTGGAATAATCGTAGTTTGGGTTGTGAATAATTTCTTTATTTTCAATAGCTTTATCAGATAAAATATCTTTTGGTAAGTTTAAATGTATTGGTCCACGAGGCTCTTTTTTAAGTATTTCAATAGCTTCTTTAAGATTTAAGATCGCTGCAATGCCACTTTTTGGATTGTAATTTTTAATTGTTATAGGTTTAAAAATAGATGGCAGGTCAATGTCTTGTATGGTGTTTTTTCCTTTAAGTGAGGTTGGAACATCTGCAGTAATAACAAGTAGAGGAACAGAATCTTTAAAAGCTGTTGCCACCCCCATCATAAGATTTAAAGGCCCAGGACCAGCTGTTGAAATACAAACCCCAAACTCTTCTGAAATTCGGCTATAAACCTCACCAGCTATTGCAGCTGTCTGTTCATTTCGACATAGAATATGTTTGATTTTAGATTTACTGAGAGCCTTGTAAAAACCTGCAATTTGTTCTCCAGGAACTCCAAAAATAAATTTTACTCCTTCATTTTCTAATAATTTAACTAAAGCCTCAGCTGTATTCATATAAACCATCTCTAAAAAACATTGTTCCCCAAGAAATAACTCCATTAATTTTTAAGAATTTAGAACCTTATAAAATTATAACCCATGAACAAATATTTAATGACATTATACTTTAATGATCTTAAATAAAATTCAGAACTTGATTTTTTATAATTTTATATTATAGTCTTAAAAATAAAAATTTTAATTAATGTAGGTTTCAATCCATTTTTTGCTTAATGTCTCAGAATTCGCATATTTATAGAAATAATGCGAGTATTCAACCATTAAAAATACCT
>JAISTD010000091.1 GCA_031272765.1 Candidatus Methanovirga australis
CAATGTTTATAGGGAAAATTTACAGAAAATTAATATTTTCCAATGAACATGTTTAATAAGGCATATATTCAACATCATGGGGTAAATCAAGACACCCCCCAAATCAATTATAAAAAAAATGGAAAAGAACCTTGATTAAACAATATAAAATAAATAATTTGAAAGGTGATATAAAATGTCAATGAATAATCGTATTAGAAGAGATAAAAGAAACTTCGGAAGATCCATTCGCTTCCAATTAAGAATGGATTTAGGTTCTCTAAGTTTGGACGGTGTATTAGATGAATAACAAGATCCACGGCATACTCATAGTACTCCTATTAGCTATTAGCCTATTTGCTTCCGCTGCCTCTATTCCTAATGCAAACACAGAAAATAGAAATTCAACTAATAATAATATCTTATCCTATAATACCCCCCGTAATAATATCTTTCCTCATAATAATATTCTTCATAATAATGAGATGAAAGAAAATACCAGCAATCCTTCAAGTAATAATATTAATGTTCAAAGTATTGATTATGGTTATGATTTATTAAATATGACTTTCAATCAAACTTTAGATTATTTACTGAGAACTGATACAAATAACCAAGCCCCTTATATTTTAATTATCAATGACACTAATGCTAATAGTGTTTTTAATTGTACTTTTAAAATTAGTAATAGTAATATTGTTAATTTCCATGATTTAAATAATAATTTCCATGGTGTTCCTTTGGATTCTGAATTTTATAAAGGTACTTTATTTTACACTGATAATTCTTATTCTTTGAATTCTAAGTTTATTACTAATTGCAGTGCTAATATTGATTTATATAATTGGTCTGTTTTTTGGAAGTCTGTTAAAGACACTCAGTATTTGACTATGATTCCTATTGTTGATGAACCTCGTAAGTTTCCTTATTCTGATACTGAAATTAAAAGTATGAGTACTCCTTTAGATATTTATTTAATGTTAAATGCTGTTGTTTCTTGGTCTGAGGAAGGTAATAAAGAGATGAATACTAAGTTGAAGTTTATTAGCGATGAGTATAATAAAATTAGTGTTCAGGACATTAAAGTTGGTTCTGCTCGTAATGATAAGAAAGGTAGGTATTGGAGTCCTGATCATTATTCTAAGTATGAGTATGTTGATGATAATGGGTTAGAGTTGATGAACATGTATATTCAGGATCAAAAAGTTGTTCTTGATAAAGTTCGGTCCCAATTTTCCACTATTTTTTTAGCTTTAGATACTGTTTGTTTAGCTTTGGATTGGCTTGCAGCTACTGCACCTTCTGATTTCGGTTTGGATAAACCTCTTAAATTCGCTAGTCTTGCTGTTAAAAGTAGTGTATTAGAATTCAAATGGTTGAATAATATATATATTGAGGGTGTGTATCATACACTTGATCAGGAAACTATGAGTATTTCATCTGAAAAATCTTATCGTTATCTTGTAAGGAGTGGTAAAGTAATACCTCATCCTCCTAATTCTGAGGATATTAGAAGGAATAATGTTAATATTGATAATCAAACATCTCAGTTGAATACTTATCGTAATGCTGAAAAGGAAAGGATTTATAATCATAATGCTCCTGAAAACCTTATTAATAATGCTAAATCTAATATTAAGTTTTGTAATGATCAGATTAATGAGTTAAATAGGTTTAATAGTAATGGTAAGTATAATGATTTAATTAAAAATATTAGAAAACATATGGATATTCTTTCAGATTTAATTAAGAATGAGGATGCTGTTAGGGAGATGTGTGAAATGGAGAAATCATTATTTGTTTTTTATAGTGGTGAGATTGATGAGCAAATATCTTTATTAAATTCCATGAAATGGTAGTTCAATTGAAATTGGACAAGGAAAAGTCCTTAAAACCCTTAAAAACAATTATTTTTTTAAGTATATCAATTTTTAAAGGTGAAATTAAAATGTTAAGAAATAAAAAAACTTTTGGAAGGTCTATTCGATTTGTGAATAGACATGAACGAAATGTATTAGGATGGGATGTAATATGAAAGAAACCAATATAAGTAAAATAATAGGGTTGTGTTTCATTACTCTAATAATGGGTTTAGTTATCCCTTTGTCAAGTGCTGGTAATATTTACATTAAAAGCCCTGATGGTAAAAATCATGGTGGCGGAGATATGTATGATGAATGGACTTTAGTAGTTAGTGAGACTGTGGCTGGTGCCACTGAAAATGTTATTAATATTAATTTGAAAGGACGATATTATCCTGATTATACTTTACTGGGTCATTTTGGAAATTCTGCTTCTAAAATACATGTTTATTATGAATTATATCAGAAGGAGTTTTGGGATGATCATAAGACTTTTTATTATAATTATGATTTAAATAATAATGATTATGGTACTGTTGATAATCCTAAGGATATTTACATGAATTTAAGAAGTTTTTTCACTTATAAGGTTTTTTACTATAGTCTTGATGGTGGTAGGGTTGATTTCGATTACAAACCTTCTAATCGTAGGAGTAGTAGTTCTATGCTTCCTTCTATTTCTTTAGTTGAAACAAGATGTAATTGAACTATTTTTGGAAAATTTTATTTTTTTTGGAAAATTTTATTTTTTAGGTTAACCTAAAAACGCATTGTTCAACAAGACTGTAAAAAAGTGTGGAGTTTTTTTTGATTTTTTTCAAAAATTGAAAATCGTTATAAATCCATTATTTTACTAAAACATCATTCATATAAAACTCATATATGGAAAATACATTCAATGCCTTATAAAAATAAAAAAATAAATAGAATTAAATAGTAAAATTTAAATATAATAAAGGATGAATAATTAAATATGACAATAATAAAACGAAATCTGCCTTGCCCTTAATATTGGTTCCTATACATATTTAAACTTTCCGATTTCTCTAGACGAAAAAATCGATTTTAAAGAGAAAACTGAAAATATATGCTATATCCACAGATAAAACTGAAAATATCAACAATAGGATTAATATTCTTGTATGATGGGCAATATACAATGTTGAAACCATGTTTGTCCTGGATTGTGGAAGCTTAAAACATACGAAACATAGGATTTAGGCAAATAAAATCCAAAAAGTTTTAGATGATTGGTGAAAAAAATTAAAATCTCCTTTACAGAGGTTATAAAAATGTAAAATTTGTGGTAAAAAATACTCTACTATCTTAGGTAATCTTAAAAAGAAGAATAAAAACTTTTTTAAAGCTGTACAGGATAAAGTTAGGGAATCAAAGAAAAATAGGGGATGGTTCACTTTAGAAAAATAGCTAAAGATGTGAGTAATAATTTCTTAAATACTCTAATATATACTCAATACAGTACTGTTAAAAATATTTCTTTAAATATAGAGAGTTTCTATAAACCCAATAATCTTAAAATTTTAGATTTTTAAATTTTCTAATTTGGGCTTTAAATCTAAAACAAAGAACTTTTAGTAAATATTAATTTTATCGATATTAACAAAGTTAGGTTAATAGAAGCTCTCTCATGTTATTTTTGTTCACTCAATCTTCTAATTTTATCTTCAATTATCTTGTTACCTTTTTCAATTAGTTTGTTCTTAAATTCTTTTTTAATTATATTATTTACAATCTTTTCTTCCTTGTACCCATTGATCTTTAGCTATTACTGCTAATAATCTCCGTTCAGATTCTATGCATATGTTCTTAGGAGAGTTTCTATAAACTTAGTTTAAGCATATATTGAAATGAGAACTTATTAGTATATTACTTAACAAAATTTTTATAATGTTTTGTTAAAAACTTTTTAAAAACAATGCAAACTATTTAAATACAATTTTTATTTATCTACTTATTTTAATATAATCATTATTTAACTATATGGCACTCTCATAAAACCAAATAACAAGTTTTATAAAACAGATAAGACCAATATTAATTATGTAACTTTATTTTTAGTTATTATATATGAAAGATATTATTAAATACCATATTAAGTATTAATAACTACTTAAAAAATATTATCAAGCATGTTTAAAATTATTATAATATTAGTTATTAATATTCTGTCGCTGTACTACAAAATAATTGTTAGTATAAAAACGAACATTTATATATGGTTGTTAAACATAGTTATTATTAAATACTAAAATTATGCCATATAATAAAAAATATATAAATCAGTTCAATGGGGAGTGTGTTATAAAATGGAAAATCTGGTAGAAATAGAAAAAAATGAACTAAACAATGAAAAATTTCATGTTAAAAAAAATAATGGAACTTTAGAGAAATTTAGCAGTGAAAAATTACTTAAATCATTAGTTATGGTAGAAACACCCTTGGCAAAAGCTGAAGAAATAGTATCATTAGTATTTTTAGCCATTTATGATGGTATAAAAACAAAAAAAGTAAAAAAAATAGTTTATGAAGAATTATCTGAAATAAACGAAGAAATAGCAAATAAATATTTAGCAAATACAGTATTAAAGGTTCGTACATCAAGAGATAAAATAGAACCATTTGATCTTAGCAAAATTGCAAACAACCTTATGGAAGAAACAGGAGCATCACAAGAAACAGCTTTTGAAATAGCTTCACAAGTATGGAAAGAATTGAAAAAACTAAATATAGAATATTTGACTTCTCCAATCATAAGAGAAATCGTAAATGCGAAATTAGTGGAACATGGATTAGAAAATTTAAGAAGCAAATACACACGTTTAGGTATTCCTGTTTATAACATTACTTCATTAATACAGAATGGATCTCGTGACAATGCTAATATGATACATAATCCAGAAACCGTCCACAAATATGTTGCTGACGAAGCACTAAAACAATATGCACTATTACACATGCTCCCATCACATTTGGCAGATGCTCATATGTCTGGCGATATACATATACATGACTTAGAATTCTTTGGAGGAAGACCATTAAACTGCATGCAACATGATATTAGAACATTTATTAAATACGGTTTAAAAGTTGATGGAACTGGAGATCATACATCAGTTGCAGGTTCACCTAATCATATAGAAACTTTAATGAACCATTCAGGCGAAATAATGCTTGCAGCACAGCAAAATATGTCTGGAGGACAAGGTATGTTCCTTTGGAATGTTTTCGTTGCTCCATTCGCAAAAGGTTTAAGTTATGAAAATATTAAACAATCTGTTCAAATGTTAGTATACAACCTTAATATGGCTTATGCAGCAAGAGGTTCGCAGGTTCCGTTTACAAGTATGGGATTAGAATTTAGTGTTCCTAAATTTCTAAAAGATGTTGAAGCATACGGTCCTAAAGGAAAGATCGTAGGAACTTATGGAGACTTCGAAGAAGAAACACAATTACTTCAAAGAGCATTTACAGAAACACTTTTAGAAGGAGATGCAGAAGGAAAACCACATCTTTTCCCAAACACAATTTATACTTTACGTAAAGAAAATTTAAAATCAGAATATGAGGAAGATCTAAGAAGAGTTCATGAACTATCAGCAAAATACGGTTCTTCTTATTTCATTAATATGTTACCATCATACAGAGGAAATATGGCAAACTACATGGGATGTAGAACGTGTCTTCAAGATAATTGGACTGGAGATTGGGATAAAGATTGTTTTAGAACAGGGAATTTGGCTTATGTAACCTTAAACTTCCCAAGGATAGGATACCAATCACGAGATGAAAATGATGTATTTGAGTACTTAGACTTATATATGGATGCAGCTGTTGAAACATTGAACATAAGAAGAGAACATGGATTAAAATGTTTCAAAGAATATAACTTGTTACCTTTCCTTAATCAAGAGATAGAGGATGAATTATATTATAGAATAGAAAATTCAACACTTTCATTTGGATTTGTTGGTCTAAATGAAATGTTAATTAGCCTATTTGGAAAAGGAATTGAAAATCCAGAATCTAACAAGTTTGGAGTGAAAATTTTAGAGTATATGAACAAACGTGCTAATGAACTTAAAAAAGAAACTGGGAATAGATGGGCAGTGCTTCAAACTCCTGCTGAGTCAACAGCATATAGATTTGCAAACCTTGATAAAGAAAAATTCGGTGAAGAAGTCATTACTCAAGGAGGAGATGGTTCTAACTATTACACAAATTCTTCACATGTTCCAGTAAGTTCTAATACAAATTTAATTGATAAAATTAAAATAGAAGAACAATACCATCCATTAACACCAGGAGGACATATTTTCCATGCATTTATGGGAGAATCTTACTCTGACCCAGATTCATTAATAAGTTTAACTCATAAAATAGCTAAAAAGTCAAATATAGGCTTCTGGGCATATAGTTCTGCTTTAAGCTTTTGTATTAAATGTAAAACACTGATGAAAGGATTGAATAACAAATGTCCTACCTGTGGAGAAGTTGATGATGTTGAATGGTATGATAGAATTACAGGATATGTTCAACAAGTAGGAAGATCCAAATCTGCTTCTGGTGGTTGGAATGCTGGTAAAAGGCAAGAACTATTAGATAGGAGAAGATTCGAACACTAAGTTAAATCCTATGTTTAATACAAGAATTAGTGAATAGGAGAAGATTCGAACACTAAGTTAAATCCTATGTTTAAAGACAGAAACTATCAGATAGACTACCTAAGGCACAAAATAATGCATTATTTAAAATTGCATTATTTAAAATAATAAACATTCACTTCTTATCTTTGAATTCTTGAATCCATGAATGTATAGCATCAGATGAAATATACTTAAGAGCTGAAACTGGGGATAAATTAGATTTGATTTCATAATAGCTATATCCTAATTCAGTTGCTTTTAAAACCATTTCTTTACAAAAAGCTAAAGATATTTCGTTCAACTCATCATCACTCTTGTCATTTTTAAATTCTTTTTTGAAAATCTCTTTGACCATTCTCAAAGCTCCTAATAAGTATAAAAAAACAGTTTCTTAGTTAAACTGAGTTTTTACCCATAAAATAAAAAATTTATAAATAGTAAAACAATTTTTTTAAAATTATATATTTTTGTAGTTTTTGGAAAATATTTTTGATGAAACTTAGCTTGTTAAGTTAGAAAATCTTGTTCCGAAGGCATGAGAAACTTAGAAAACGGAGTTTTCTTTATTTTCCATTTTCTTAAACTTTTCTTACCTTTCAAGTGAGTTTAGAGAACTTCAGGGCTCTTCGAACAAAGTGCGAAACTTAGGAGACAAAGTCTTTGTTTCTAAAAGTTTCTTAAATATTTTACCTAATCTTGTAATTAATTTCATCATATAAAAAAACTACTATATAAACTCATTATTCTCAACTAAAATTATACTTTTAAAATTGTACTTTCAATATTTAAAATGTAATTCTTGTTTCATCAATAAAAATTGTTTTATTAAAATAT
>JAISTD010000176.1 GCA_031272765.1 Candidatus Methanovirga australis
CAATTTCTTATCTAAGAAAAAAGAAATTTGGGAAGACTTGAAAAAAGGAAGTTGCGAAACAATAAGCAAATACTTAAAAAAATAAATAGTAAACACTCCATATCAGCTTAAAATAAGAAACTGGAAATACTACCAAACACTTATCTATGCAGCATTAAAATCCTTAGGATTTCAGACAAACTCTGAGGTAAGTATGTTCAGTGGAAGATTAGATATAACTATTGAAGAAGAAGACACATACTACCCATTCACCGATGAAAAAGGCAATGCAATAATAGTTGAAGTTAAATACACCCAACAACAAAAAAATGACATTGCTAAACTTGCAACTAAATCATTAAACCAAATCAAAGAAAAAGGTTACTACGAACTCTATGAAGACAACAACATAATAATGATAGGTCTCGCAATCAAAGAAATAAAACTAAAAAGTGGTGGAAGCAAAATAAATCTAAAATGCCAAATAGAAAATATAAACAACTAAAAATGCATAAATTTATTCAGCTTGTAGCCAACTCATATTCTACAGATGGAAAACCAGAATCGTTAGCAATAAGTGATTTCCATGACAATAAATTCATGATTTCTAAAAGTACAAATTTTTGACACTGTAAAAAATTCAGTGGGTGGCATGTTAATGCCGACTGAGAAATAAATACAAAAAAGTTGTATGAACATAATATTTAAATAGGAGAAAGGATATTAATTAATATCATGTTAATACAAGAAATCCAATCTCCAAATAATAATTTGTCTGTTCAAATATATAACTTTAACGGCACTGAAAGAGTCGTCTTAAAAGACGATAAATTGTACTTAGAGAACAGTTTTGACTTATCAGTCCATCAACACTTTGAACAGTTAGCTGATAAAGAATTAAAGTTAATTACTGAAAATCCTTTGGATTACTGAAAATCGAAGATTTTCATAATTACAAAAATTAAAAATTTTTGGTAATTATGCTTATGATGAGCAGTATATACCCTGCTTGGTGGAGTTAAATACTACCTTTTAATTATTTGATATATGAACTCAAATGTTACTGGTTGACTATTATATAAGCGACAATATAGGAAAAGAAGAAATAAGGGATTTTATTAAGAGATCCACACATTCAACAAAAGAGGATTTCATTAACTACTGATGGAAAACCTATGTATAAAAATATTGCTGATGGATTAGATTTTATACATAATTTATGCATCTTTCATGTTATAAAAGATGTTCATAAAAGATTGTAAAACGATAAAAAGCAGTAAAAAGTTAGATGAAAATCAGAAAGCAGAATATTATGATGCATGCGAAATAATATTGGAAATATTCCGTTCTAAGTCTTATAAAAAAGCAAACAAGAAATTTACTAATTTAATGAAGCATTTGGATAAAATACCGAAGGAATTTGTTGATTTTGTTAAAAACAAGATCAAACCTAACTTTCAAAGTTACAATCCACCTTCAATTTGATTTCTTACCAACCACAAATAATAAATTAGAAAATTACTTTGGTGTGACTTTGCCTCGTCATTTAAAGAAGTTATTTAAGACTATTAAAAGTATTGAAATTTATTTAGACCTTCAAAGAGTTAAATGGGATCAAAGTCACGGAAAAAATATTACACCCACCGAATTTTTTACATAGTCGACGAGAGAGAAAAACTATCTTCTCATTATGTACTAAATCATAAATTTCCTTAGTTTTATCAATATACAAATAATTATTTTCCCTTAAAAACTCGAATGTCTGTGTACCCACACAAATTCTCTTCAAATCATTACATTTTGAAAGTTTTCATTGTTATTTTCGTCCATAATAATCAACCCCCCTCAAAAAATATTTTCAAAATATTTGAATAATAGCATCACTGCTGTCAATTTAATAAATTTTATTAAAAATTTGTATATTATTAAATTCTTTAAATCTTTTAAATTATAAAAATATTAACTTAAATTTTTAAGATTTAGAAGAAACTTTTAAAACATTAAATTATAAAAATTTCATTAAATTTCTTTCAGAGAGGCTGTTGCACAATTATTTTTGTTTAATTCCTATTTATATTAAATTAAACAATTCATAATATACAATTTATTAATTACTGAAAATCCTTTGGATTTTCATAATTACAAAAATCTTTGATTTTTGGTAATTAAAAATTTTTTAATAAAATTTTATTAAAATAATATTTTGTTCATTAAAAATGGAGTTGTGCAACAAGTTCTCAGAAATAAGGGATACTTCGTCTCCTAAGTTTCTCATTTCATTCGAAACAAACGGGACCTTCGGTTTCTAAGTTGTCTTCGACAACAACGGAGACTTCATCTCCTAAGTTTTTCACGACCTTCAAAACAAAAGGTTCATCAAAACTTATTTTTTAAAAATAATAAAATTCATATTTAAAGAATTACTTTACTATTTAGAAAGTTAAATTCTTAATTTGACAGCCCCAGTATTTTATAATAAAAATTTAAAATCATTAATACCAAAATAAAACATGGCTTTTATTCTATATAAATAGCTGGTTTGTATGGTAGGGCTTGTTTTGATTTGTTTTCTGGATCATAAGAATTGTCTTGATGAATCACGATTTCACATCCGACTTCTTGTGTTATGAATTCTTTTTCATTGTTTAAAATAGCTATTTCATCTATTTTTCCAACATATTTTGTTTTTGTCATTTCCTTAGCTATTTTCTTAACAAAACCTGAAAGTTCTTTCTTATCTTCGCATAAATTTTCTTTTATGGATTTACCCATAATTTGTCCAATATCTGGCTTAGAAATTTCATAAGCTATTTTATAAACATCCCATTTCCAGTCTTCACAAGGATAAATGTGTATTTTATTAAGATTTTTACTTATAATTTTTTTAATTTGTAGAATATCCTTAATTAAATTTGTGACGATTTCTTCAGATTTTCCTATTTTCTCATCCATCAAATCTGGATTATAATCTGGCCATTTTTCATTGGAGATGAATCCTTTTCCTCCATGAGTTTCCCAAAGTTCTTCACAACTATGTGGAGTAAATGGTGCGAGTATTTTTATCCATGTTTTAAAAACTATTGAAAGAACATTGGCAATATCTTCATCATTTTTTTGCATACGATTTCTTACTCTGTACAAATAGTGATCAATATCTTTTTTAAGGAGGAATAGTGCATCTTGAAGTGCTTTTCTTGTTTGGAAAGCTTCAAGAGCAGTTGTCGCGTCTTTTAATCTTAGGTTCAGTTGACTGATCATCCATTTATCTATTTTTTTTTCTAATTCTATTTCTTTAATATCATTTAGATCAATTGTTGAATATTTAATTTCTTTAATTTTATCAGCGAATTCAAAAAACCATTCTAATCTTTTTTTAATTCCTTTAACTTCTTTTTCTCTCCAATCAAAGTCTTGCCATGGTTCTGCTGATGCCATTAAAAATAGTCTGACAACATCTGCACCATATTCATTTATGGCATCTGATAGTATTATTACATTTCCTTTAGATGAAGACATTTTTCTTCCTTCAAGGAGTCCCATACCAAAGACAACCATTCCTTTAGGCCACTTATCTTTTGGGAATATGGCTCCGTGATGGAACATATGGAAAGTTAAATGGTTACCAACAAGGTCTTTCCCAGATAATCTCCAGTCAAGAGGATACCAGTAATTGAATTCATCTTTTATTTCATCAATAATTCCATTTAAATCATGATTATTATCTTCACTATTAATAGCTATTGAACCATTATTTTTTCCTAAAAATACATAATCAAAGAAATCATCATTTAAATCCTCAATATCAATATTTTTAAAGTATTTAGCTATTGTATAGTATGACATGTAAATTGTTGAGTCTGTTAAAGGTTCAATTAACCATTGTTTATCCCAAGGCAGTCTTGTTCCTAAACCAATTCTTCTTGAACAAGCCCAATCTTCCAACCAGCCAATATAATATTCAAAGTTGGCTCTTAATTCATTTGGAATGATATTCTCATTAGATAAACATTTTCTTGCCTTTTCTTTCCAATCTTCATCAGAATATTTTAAAAACCATTGATCATCCATTATTTTAACCACGGTTTTTGATCCGCATCTACAGATTACAGGATGTTGAGAGAAATCATATATTGTAGCTCCAAAATTATCATCAATCATTTTAGTTCTGATTTTCTCTCTGGCAATAGCTACTTTCTCTCCACCATAAATTGGGATATTGTCACTTATAATCCCTTTTGAGTGTTCAACCTTGTAAAGTTCATTGGTAGCTTCTTCTAAGTTTTTATCATTTTGATTTTTAACATTGAATTTTTGGATGACATCCTTCGCTGGAAATTCACCATATTTTTCAACTGTTACAACATTGAGTAGTTTAATATTATCCACAATATTTTTTAAATCATATTTGTTTAAAAGTTCATCATTAACTTTCAAATCTTGTAAAGCTATGTAGTCTGCTGGAGCATGACCAGGAACAGAAAATACAGAGCCACTACCATATTCAGGATCTATAAAACTTGCAGGAAAAATAGGATGTTCAATAGATGTAATTGGATTTTTAACAAATTTTCCAATTAAATCATTAGGGTCAACTTCTCCAATTATTTTTAAATTCTTGATTTGATTTGAAAGATTTAGATAAGAATCTTCACTTATTATATATGTTTCACCGTCATTATCCACTTCAATATATTTAACATCAGGATTTAACCAAAGATTAGTCACACCATAAATAGTTTCTGGTCTGAATGTAGCTGGAACTATAAATCTATCATCAATTTCAAATTTAATTAAGGTTAATTCATTTATCGTTGCTCCTTCACCTTCTAAAAGATCATGATCACCAACAGGATTATCACAACTTGGACAATATTTAACAGGATGTTTTCCTTTTTTAACTAAATCCATTGATTTTAGTTTTCTTAGTTGCCATTCAATGAATTTTTTATAACTTTCGTCTGTAGTTCTGAACTCTCTTCTCCAATCAATAGAATATCCCATATCATCCATTACATTATGATATTCATTACTAAAATATTTAACAATGTATTCTGGATCTGAAAGTTTATGAAGTTCATCTTTAGGAACCTTATGAACTTTTTCATATAAGTCCAAGGTCCAAGGATCTTCATCTTCAATTCTTTTAGCTATTCCAATAACTGGAGCTCCTGTTACATGCCATCCCATAGGAAATAGAACATTATATCCCTGCATTCGTTTAAATCTGCTGTAAACATCAGGAACTGTGTATGTTCTACCATGACCAATGTGCATAGCTCCGCTTGGATAAGGATAAGCTACGGTCACAAATATCTTTTCTCTATTATCTAGGTCTGCTTGAAATAAATTTACTTCTCGCCACTTATCTTGCCATTTCTTTTCAATAGCTTTATTCACTAAACCACCTAAATTTATAATCATCCATTATTTAATATGTCATCTAAATTATATTACCTAAGATAATATTACCTAAGATTACTATTACCTAAGATTACTATTACCTAAGATTACTATTACCTAAGATTACTATTACCTAAGATTACTATTACCTAAGATTACTATTACCTAAGATTACTATTACCAAAATCATATTGTTTAATAGTATTTAATAGTCAAATTCTCAAATATTAACTATTTAATATTTCTTATAATACCAAAATTAATTATATTTTTATTAATATTTTATAAAATGTATATAAATCTTATTTTACATGAAATTATTCATAAAAAACAGATAAAATCATGATACTATAAAAATAAGATTCAATATAATAATTTTAATTTATATTTATAAAAAGAATTTTATATATAATTTTTTTTATAAAATTAAAATAAACTTCTTTTTTAAAATAATTAGTTTAAAAAATTATAATAATCTTATTTAATAAAATATATCTAATTAATAATATTTTTTAGATATTTTATAAAAATATAAAAAATCAATTAGAGGAATATCTATGAAAAAGACTGGCATTTTAAAAGATAACGAATTTGTAAGTAATGAATTAAAAAGTAATTTAGGATTAAATATCTCTCCAGTAGCTATTAAGCTTATACCTCACAAAAAAGAAATACCTGAAGGAATTGAAAGAATAAGCAAAAAAGTTAGACACTGCGAAATGGTTAAAAAAGCATCAGAAGGTAAAAAATTTTATGGGATTTCTGAAGACCAAACTTGTAAAGGTGGCTCAGCAGTCTTAGGATTAGAAGATGTTCCAGTAAACATTGAAACTGGTGAATTTTATTACAAGTTAGGTAGATTTAAAACCATTGGATCTGGGAAAAGAACTATGGATAAAGTACCTAAAATCAGGTCTAAAATCTCTGCAATAATATATTCTCCACTTGAATTAGCAGATTTTCAACCAGACACAATTATTATAATAGTCAATCCAAAACAAGCTATGTTAATTTCTCAAGCTATTGTTTATACTTTAGGTGGAAGAGTTGAAGCCAACTTTGCAGGAATTCAATCTGTTTGTGCTGATGCAGTAGCAGGACCATATACAACAGGAAAACCAAATATTACTTTAGCTTGTTCTGGTTCAAGAAAATTTGCAGGATTTGATGACAGTGAGTTAATCGTTGGATTAAATGGTGAGAATATTGGCTGTACAGTCACAGCATTAAATTTAATGAAAAAATATTAGAAATATATTTAATAAAGTATATCCCAAAACTTATATGACTAATGAAGAGAGTTTCTATAAACTAAATATTTTTAAAATTTTAGACTTTCAATTTTCTAACTTGGTCTTTCAATTCAAATTAAAGAATTTTTATTAAATATTAATTTTATCGATATTAACAAACTGAGGTTAATAGAAACTCTCTAAAGTACAATATATTTTCATGTCAAATTTTACGAAAAGGTAACGAGTCTTAGCTTATACGAAAATTGGTTAAAAGAATTCATGAATATCTGTCTCAAAAGTTAAGGGACAGTACTATAAAGTATATTATTATTTTTTTAAACCATAATTGTTTTGTAGATGTTCTGTTAAATTATAAACTATCAAATATAATGCAAAAATCATTAAACCATTATAAATAATACTAATTCTACAACTTAAAGTGCTAAACCCTGTTAAAAAGCCATAAGAATAACCAGGTATAAAACCCACTGAAATCTGCGATACTATTGCAAATGTAAATATACACATACTAACAAAAACATTCATTCTACTTGAGAGAGAGAGAGAGAGAGAGAGAGCACAGTGAATCATATTAACGATTAAAATGAATAAAAAAACAAAAAATATACAAATAATATTGGAATTAAAAATTCCATTATTTTCTGACATTAATAAATTCATAACTGATTCAAAATGAACATAATTTATAAAATAAATAAAATTTAAAAATATAAAAGGAATAAAACCAAGCATTCCAATTTTTTTATTTTTTGATGTGATAAACATATAAACACCGATAACACCAAAGAATATGTATGAGACAAAATCATTAATTAATAAAATAAATGTGTACAATAACCCGTTATAAATCTTAGAACCAAAAGTAAGGCGTAAAAACTCTGGATTCAATCCAACTAAAACAATATGCCTTGAGTTGTTTCCTGGAGATAATATATGGAATAAAATTCCTAAAAAAACTACAAAAACAATTAAATACCCTAACTTTGGAATTTTCATCTTTTTATAGAAAAGATAAGATACGATAAAAACATAAGATCCTAAAATAACAAAAGCCATTATTTCTTCATTTATTGCAAAAATTAGGGAAAAAAATAACAAAAAATAAATAGCTATTCTCTTAAATCCATTTTGCCTTGACTTAAACACATACTCTTTAACTAAATAAAAATGTATAATCGAAAAACAAAATGGCCAAACATAGTTCAAAGTTGTTGTTATATAACCTGCCTGAGATTGTAGCTCATAAGAATAAGAAACAACATAAAATAATAGACATAAAAAAACAGAAATTGAGTTTATATATAATTTCTTTTTATCAGATAAAAAATTAAAATCAGAGAATAATCTCGGCATTAAAACACTTACAACTAAAAGAATCAAAGAATCTAAAACCTTCCAAACCCAACCAGGTAAGTTACAAAAAATAGGCGATAAAAAGTCAGACACCACTCTTGAACTCCAATGCATATACTGTCCTACAACAAAATTATTATCGTTGAATGCAAATAATGTATTTATGCCTTTAGCAAATGCAATATCATCGGCAGTGTTCGTGGTTATAGAAATATGAAAGATGAGTAATAATATAAAAAATATTATGAAAGGAATATAATTAAAAAATCTTGAATTAAGGTTCTTGTTAAATATCATAAAATTCAATCCTCCTCTACACCAAATGCATTTATACTAAAAATAATTCTAAAATCAAATATTTCATGAAATTTTATTATATAATTTTATAGTATTTTGTGAAACTAAGCTTTTTGAATTTTAAATTACCAAAACTCTTTGATTTTTGTAATTATGAAAATTACCAAAAATCTTCGATTTTTGTAATTATGAAAATCTTCGATTTTCAGTAATCTTCGATTTTCAGTAACCTTTGATTTTCAGTAACCTTTGATTTTCAGTAACCTTTGATTTTCAGTAACCTTTGATTTTCAGTAACCTTTGATTTTCAGTAACCTTTGATTTTCAGTGATTAAAAATAGAATCCAGTTAATTTTTTTAACTTGATTTAACTTCTTAATTTTCAATTTAATTATTTAAAATATATTATTTTTTTATATAAAGTATATGGAATTATTATTTAATTTTTTAATAAAGACTTTTAATAAATATTTGTAAAAACTCGATAAAAGACTATTTATTATTTATTTCTTATATAATATTTTCTATTAATACCTTTGATGTTTCCCGCCTTTCTTAGTCTTTTTTTAACTTCATTAAACCAATTAGGAGCCACTCCAGCTTCTTTCAATTGTTCCTTATATTTATTCATTTCAAACTTGTCGTTTATTTCATAGTTTGAAGTTAAAATATCTACAGCAATATCTACAAACTCATCTATTTTACTTACAGTAGTGTTATTTGAATAAAATTCATCATCTTCAGTTTCAACATATTCTTTTATCATTTCAGCTACTTTATTACTCATAGTAGTTTTATCTTTATCTGCTCTGATTTTAAACTTCTCTCTAAGTTCTTTTTCAAGACTTACATTTAAAAATACTCTTTTTGGCAAGGTATCAACATCCCCACATTTTTTTCTTGATTACTTTTTTTATTTAGTTATATTTACTTAGCTATTGTTTAGTTATATTTTGATGACTTCTTTTCTTATAGTTTCGAATTTATAATATGATTTTAAGAAAACCATGATTTTTTTTTCAGTGGTTGGGGCAATGTCATCAACTTAACGATTTTTACTTTTAAGACTATAAACTGATTTATATATTTTTTCATGGATTTCAAATAAATTGCAATTTTTTTATATAAATTCGTTTAATTTTCCAAATCTGAGAGATATACACTTGAAATAGGTTTTGTTTGACCCTATTCTATACACCTCGTATACAGCGTATGTTGCAAGGATTATATACACTAATAATACAATCAGGATAATCATGTTTAAGCTGCGGATTTTTAAAAAATCTGGTAGAAGTAGTGTATACAGTATAAAAGTGAAAGTTAAAAGATTCATTGCCTTTCTGACTTGTCTATAATACATATGACCTGACCTGGAATCAACCAAGAGTAAAAACATAGTTCAGCTAAACTCATTATATTTGAATTCATTATTAATCTCAACTGTAAAAAAACTATTTATACCTTATAAAAGTTTAAGTGTTTTAAATAAAATTCTCAGATCGCCCATCAATCATCATAAATCAGAGCTCATAGGGTTCATCACAGAATTTATATCTAAACATAGGGAAAAAACACTAACACATGGATAAAACTTAGATTCTATGTTTTATATTATCCAAGCATTAATTTCAAAAGAAATATAGTAAAAAAATGACGGAATTATATATAAATTATCCAAACATTACTCCAGCTTCTCTTCTAAACTCTTCGTCATGATCCATTTTCATTATTTTATTAATAGCATCCATAAAGTCAGATACAGTAACTTCATTACGTTCTTCTCTAATGGCAAACATTCCTGCTTCAGTACAAATAGCTTTAATATCTGCACCAGAAACACCATCGGTTAAGTTTGCTAAGAGTTCAATGTCAACTTCTGGGGTTAAAGACATTTTTGAGGTGTGAATTTTAAATATTTCTTTTCTTCCTTCTTCGTTTGGGGCTGGAACTTCAATAAATCTATCAAATCTTCCTGGTCTAAGTAGTGCTGGATCTAAAATGTCTGGTCTGTTTGTAGCGGCTATAATTCCTATATCTCCTCTGGATTCAAAACCATCCAACTCTGCAAGTAGTTGCATTAATGTTCTTTGAACTTCTCGATCACCACTTGTAGAGCTTTTAAGCCGTTTAGCTGCAACGGCATCAAGTTCGTCGATGAAAATTATGCTGGGTGATTTTTCTTTGGCTAATTCAAAAACATTTCTGACAAGTTTCGCTCCTTCACCAATGTATTTTTTAACGAATTCAGATGCTACGACTTTAATGAATGTGGCGTTGGTTTCGTGTGCCACTGCCTTGGCAAGTAAGGTTTTTCCTGTTCCTGGAGGACCATATAGTAAAACACCTTTTGGTGGTTCAATACCTATTTTTTTAAAGAGTTCAGGCTTTTTAAGAGGCAGTTCAACTGTTTCTTTAACTTCCAATATCTGTTCATCAAGACCACCAATTGTGTCATAGGAGATATTAGGCTTTTCTTCAACCTCCATACTGTTAACATTATGGTCTTTCTCAGAAGGAAGTACATCAACCACACCAAATGTCTGCTGATTTAAAGCCACTCTTGAGCCTGGTACTAATAATTTTGAATCTAAAAATTTAGAGTAGTTTATAAGGAAGTGTGGTCCTGTACTACTTTTAACAGCTAATCTATTATTGCCTAAAATCTCTGTAATTGTTGCTAAGACTAATGGGGGAGATCTAAATCTTTCCACTTCTCCTTTTAAGGCTTTGACTTCACGTTCTAATTTAATTTTTTCATTTTCTGTGGATACTTTGTCTTTTTCTAATTTTCTTACCTTCCACATTAAATTTCTTTTCGTTTTAGTGTTTTCTTCTTTTAACATTTGAATTTCTTTTTTAAGATCTTCTAATTTGTCAATTTCAGGATCGAATGGGGTTGTTTCCATATTATTATTCACTCCTATCTATTGATAATAATATATATTTTATTAGTGCTCAAATTTTTTATTAGTTTACTCAAATTTAATTTTAACTTATAATTTTTATTATTAATAATTTTCCATTATAAAATATATCTATAAATATTTCATTTTCGTAAAAAATAATTATTATAAAGTTCTTAATCTTATATATACATTATTTAATTATAAACTTTTTTTAGTTATAACTCTTTTTAATAAATTTATTATTATAAAATGTAATAAATTACAATATAAGTATTAATTTTTCATATCAAAATGTTTTCAGTTATTTAAATATTATATTCATATATAATTTTTTTTATATTTTATTTATAATTTATTATATTTAAATTTTAAGATTAATGTAAGTTTTTGAAAAAACCCATTTCATTATTGTAATGGAATTATAACTTATAAAAAATCTACTACAACTAAAATTATATTTGATTTATAAATAGATATTTTTATTTACAATTTTTTGGTGTTTTATGGAAATTTTAAACATGGAAAATCAGGATTTAGACTTAGATATAATTGATTATGCAATCAATGTTCTATCCGAAGGTGGGGTAATTATTTATCCTACTGATACAATTTATGGTTTAGGTGTAAATATCTTTGATAAAGATGCTGTTAAGAAAGTTTATAAAATTAAGGGAAGAAATGAGAATAAACCAATTTCAGCTTGTTTCCCATCTATTGAATCAGTTTTAATGTTAGCAGAGGGAACTAATCAAGACATTAACATTTTAAATAGAAATCTTCCAGGTCCGTTCACATTTATAATGTATAAGAAAAGGAGTTTAGGTTTCAAATTTTTTGATAAAGATAACTCTAAAATTGGAATTAGAATTCCAAAAAGTGAAATAGCTATTGAACTTTCAAAAATTTTTCCCATAACAGCTACAAGTGCTAATAAGTCTTCAATGGAGACATTATCAACTCCAAAAGAAATAGCTGAACAATTAAATTATGATATTGACTTAGCTATTGATATAGGGCCTTTAAAATCAGATAAATTTTCAACCGTGGTTGATTTAACTAAATCAAAGCCTAATATTTCAAGGGAGGGTAGTGGAAATTTAATTATTTAATAATATTCATTTATTTTATATTCAGTGCTAACTTAATGAAAAATTATTTAAATGATTAAGAACTATGATTATTAAGATAAAGTCTTCACAATTTGTTTATTATTTTATTTTAATTTTAAAAATTCTTTGTTGTGATTTCTTTATATTCTTTGATAATAATGATAATTTATCAATTTAGTCAATAGCTGAATTTTATAAAACAATAGAATGTGATTCTATGAGAAAATCAAGGATGAGTTTATTTAAAAGTACATCAATGCTAATATCAATATTAGGAATTTTTATGATCGTTACAACACTTGGGGTTGTGGTGTATATTGGTATTTGTATGGTATCAAATGGTATTTCATCAAATATAGAACATGGTGGGCAGTACGATAAACTTTCGTCTTTAAAGGCAAACTATACAACACTAAAAAATATGCTTGATGATAAAAAAGAAAGATCTTATACATCAACTGATGGATCTTTAAATATCAATTATTTAAATGCAGTTTCAGCTGTTAATGTTGTTAATTCATCTATTGATAATGTTGATAGTGCAATTTATGCTAATAAGCCTGCTTCAGAAATAGAGGGTCAAATAAAAAATGCTGAAGACAAAATAAATATAGCATATAATTTTGTTAATAAATTGTAACCTCATTATACCATGTTTTTATTCACAGCTATTTATTATAGTCATTTTGGTATAGTTTATAATTTTTAGTTTATTAATGTCCAATGTTCATGGATCCATTTTTCAACACATTTTTGTCCATATTTAAAAAATTTTTAAACCCTTCTACAACTTTTTCTTTTTATAGCATCCACACTTTTCAAGATATAATACAGAGGATAAATATTTTTCTATATTTCTTTTTTATAAGGTGTTCGCTGGATTTAATCCTTGGAATGCATAGTGCATTAAATATATAAGCCAAACATTTTGTGAAAACTCAGCATTTTTTCTTTAGTGAAAAATATTGGGAATGATTGCGATAGATAAATAATTATCAATACACCATTATTATCCTCCTTATCCCTTTGTTTTCTTTTTTTATAAAATATGAATAATGAGCCAATTTGTTCTTTCCTTGGATTATTTCAAAGGAATTCTATGTGAATTTTGCCATATATTGGAGAGTAATATATAACAAGTATTGGCTCTTTCTTTTTTAGATAAAAATATCTTTGTTTATGTATGTTTTCACCCAAAAATACCATTTACTCTTTTTTGTGAGTTATCGTTGTTTTGAATAGGATCCTTCGTCCATGAAAAACGAATTTATTACTATGTTTAAAAAAACACCTAAATTAAGCTGTTATTGATATTTGTGAATAATCAGAATATATATACTACCATCACTAGTTAGGAGAGTTTCTATAAACTTAATTTAAACATATATTGATATGATGTTTTATTATTATTTTCATTTTTTCATTGGAAAATTCACATATTTTGTCTTTTGAAGGTCAATTTCATTGCTATTTT
>JAISTD010000195.1 GCA_031272765.1 Candidatus Methanovirga australis
AAGTTGAATAAGTGCATTGTTTTACCAGAAGCAGGAATGTTTAAACAAAAAATTATTCCTAATAATGTTGTTAAGTCTTATTTTCCACTGACCAAGAAGATTGAAAAGGGAGATATTGAGAAAGCAATTGAAAAAATTGAGGAACTTGATAAAAATAAGATATTTAATAAAAATAAACCAAATCTGCTTTTTTCATCTGGGTCTTCATTGTTTGAGGGAATGATTGTTTGCTTATCTAATTATTGTAGTTATTTAAATGAAAATGATAGATTAAATGATTATAACCTTTTTTTGATTGGAAATCCTCTTAAAGATGAATATCTTGACTTGGTTGATGAAGATCATATTATTAATTTAGGATATATAAATTGGATTAATGACCTTTATGAGTTAATTGATTTAGCTATTTTAACTGATGATGGTGTGATGATTCAGGAATCTGTTGCTTGTGAACTTCCTGCTGTTGCATTGACAAGGGTTAAGTATGGGAGATATCATAATATGGAAAGTATATTTCCAGGTGCGATTTTAGAGACTGAATTAGATCAAGCAAATATTAAAATTGATGAGGCTTTAGAAAATTTGGATAAATTAAAGGATAACTCAAAGAGTTATGTTGAGGATTTAATATCTGCTGGTGATAAAATAGCTAAGATCATTCTTGAGGAAGCTGAAAAATAGTTATTAAATCTTCTTTCAAATCATTGATTTCAAGTATTCCACATTTTCATAAAATTTTTAATATAACATTATTTAAATTTAATTTAAATGTACTTTATAAGATATAATTAAATTTAATAAATGATTAACATTGAGATAGTGACTATAATACTTTATTTTAAAAAATTAAATTTTAAAGAAGATTAAGAAAAATATCTATTTTAAAGATTTAATTTTCAATTTAAGTTTAATATAAAACTTATCATCAATCAAAATATAATTTATTATATAAGTATAGAATGATAATATAATTAAGGAGGAGTATTAAGTTGATTAAAAAAGCTTTTATAACTGATTGTGAAGGACCAATATCTTTAAATGATAATGCTTATGAACTTTGTAGAGAGTTTATTCCTGATGGAGATGAATTCTTTAAAGCTGTAAGTAATTTTGATGATTATTTAGTAAGTGTAAATCGTGAAAATTATAATGCTGGAGACACTTTGAAATTAATAGCTCCTTTTTTAAAAGCTTATGGACTTAATAACAATAAAATTATTGAATTCTCTAATGAAAATTTATCTTTAGTCAACGGTGCAAAAGAGACTATGGAATATGCGAAGAACAACATGATTTCTTACATAGTTAGTACAAGTTATTGTCAGTATATTAAAAGCTTAACTAAGAATATTAACTTTCCATTTGAAAACACATTTTACACATTATTAAACCTATCTACAAGATCCACAATTTCAACTAATGAAAAAAATACATTGTTTACATTTAAAGATGAAATTTTAAAAGCTGATTTTAATCGCCTTGATGAGATTTTCTTTGATGAAATTCCTAAGTTGAATGTGTATGAAATATTGGAGGTTAAAACTGTCGGTGGCTTAGGTAAAAAAATAGCTATTGATGAAATAATAGCTAAAGAATGTTTGATTGCTAAGGGCATAATGTATATTGGAGACAGCATAACTGATGTTGAACCATTGAGGTTTGTTCATGAAAATAATGGTTTAGCTATTTCATTCAATGGAAATAAATTTGCTTTAAATGAATCTGAAGTGGCTGTAATATCTGATGATACAATTGTGACATCTATTTTATTGGATTTATTTGGAAGATATAATAAAAATTATTGTTTAGAATTTGTTAAAACATATTCTCATGACCCTCAAAAAGCTTTTGAAAATTTTAGAATAAATTTTTCTTTGATGGATAAGTTTAGAGAAGTTTTTAAGGATAAAGAAATTCCAATTATTCAAGTTATTAATAATGATAACTTTGAGTATCTTCTCCAGAAAAGTTTGGAAATACGGAATAAGATTCGTGGAAAGAGTATTGGCGAATTATCATAGACTAATTCTATAGTCAGATAATGTTTCAACTGAACATTTTCAATATAGAGTTAATTATATATTTAATGGTTTGAAATAATAGATGTTTAAAACACTGTATTTCTTTTATCCAATTTTTTTATCATGATATTTTAAAGGTTTAAATTATGAAATGATAGTAATATCGGTCACAATCCTTGTTTTAGTGGAATACCTTTTGCAATACTGAAATTGCTCAAGAATATAATATTCCTAAAAAAGTCGCAATCCTTGTTTTAGTGGAATACCTTTTGCAATTTGCAAAACGGGCGGGGTTGGATAGTCAGTATACAGTGTCGCAATCCTTGTTTTAGTGGAATACCTTTTGCAATACCATCCCACGATCTGGAAGAAATTCATAGATGAGGTCGCAATCCTTGTTTTAGTGGAATACCTTTTGCAATGTAAAGAAAGGGAAATCCAATTCAAAGATTTCAATAATGTCGCAATCCTTGTTTTAGTGGAATACCTTTTGCAATAGATATTCTTCATCCATTGGCTCTCCAACATTCACTGGGGTCGCAATCCTTGTTTTAGTGGAATACCTTTTGCAATTTGCTGTTTCATAGATCAAGTTTGCTCGTTTAACAATGTCGCAATCCTTGTTTTAGTGGAATACCTTTTGCAATATAGAGTTTTTAGGCCAAAAAACAGGCCATAGTCATGTCGCAATCCTTGTTTTAGTGGAATACCTTTTGCAATGGAACCCTTAGATACTTTCATTGGTTTAAACCAAGGTCGCAATCCTTGTTTTAGTGGAATACCTTTTGCAATTGTATATCCCAGCTATGAATGGAAACTTGGAGTAGAATGTCGCAATCCTTGTTTTAGTGGAATACCTTTTGCAATATAAAATGGAGCGTGTAACCAGCATAGCGAATCAACTTAAGTCGCAATCCTTGTTTTAGTGGAATACCTTTTGCAATATGGAAGGAGGTGAATAAAAATGAAAAAAAGATGTTGTCGCAATCCTTGTTTTAGTGGAATACCTTTTGCAATAGCTGAGAATTTTTCTTGGATCATAGTAAAAAACATTGAAAAATGCTTCTTTTTTTGAGACTTTTGTGAAGATCTCAAATCATGACCCCCATTTATATAGTATTGCACAACACATATAAATACTTTTTGATTTAGAACATCTAAATATTAACATTCAAAATATTAAACAAATACATATCAATAATAAAATAAATAATTTAGTATTTTAATTATCTATTTTTTAATTTAAACCATTTAAATTAAGAATTAAAATGTAATACTTTAATTTAATTTTATCTTAAAAATAAAAAAATATATAGTTCTGCACAAAAAAAAGAAATATAAAAATATTATATGTGTTTCACCATCTTAAATAAAATCCAGAATAATCTTCTTTTCCTTCTAAAAACTTCCCCACAAGTCTTGCCTGAGAAACAATAATATCCGAATATTTAATTTCTTTTTCATTGAAGTTAATATGGCTTGATAATTTCATGTAAATACTGGATATTAATTTTTTCCTGGCTTTCTCTAAAATTACTATGACTCCATCCTTAAACTGAAAATCATCTAAGTTAAATTGTTTCTTATTAACTAAGGATAAAACTGTTTTATCAACTATTTGTTGTCTAAATTCTTCCATTAAGTCAAAAACTAAACTTACTCTTCCATATTTATCTGTATGTAGAAATCCACAGTAAGGATCTAATGATGCTAAATGAATAGCTCTCCAAATTTCGCCTTGAAGAATCGCATACCCATAATTTAACATTGAATTTACAGGATCTTTTGCATATCTTTTACTTCGATTGTAGAATCCCCAGTAGTCATCTATTATGTATTTTATTCCATTCCAATACTCAACTGATGCTTGACCTTCAACTCCAAAAATTTTACTTCTAATAATATCACTTTTACTATTAGAAATTTCATTTAGTTTGTTCAGTAAGTTTGATAGTTTATCTCTTTGTTCTAATAATTTTTTATCATTGCCTCTGGATTTAGCTAATGTTCCAAGTGTTGCTTTTTGATTTTCAATTTTTGCTTTAATAAATCTTTTAGCTAAAATCCCACTTCTTTTATCTAAAAGCGATAAGTATTGTTCTCTTTTTACATTAACATTCTTTTTCTCAGGTGGTGTTAGTCTGTAGTCTAAATATCCTTTCCAGTTAATAGCTATTAAATCAACATCGTTTTGAGCAAGTAATCTGCATGCATCAAATGTTATTGAACCTTTTCCAGTTATTATCACTTGACTTATGTCTTTAACTAAGAAATAGTCTTTTTCTTTTCCATTTTCTTTAATAATTATTTGGTTATCTCTTTTGGTCACTGATTTACCAAAACCATCCACTATAATTCTCATGATAAAAATTCCTATAATCTTTTTAACTTAAATCATTACAAAAACAAATGTGAAAAATATCATAATCAATATGATATATTGTATACATGTAACTTAGTATATATAACTTACCTATATATTATTATTTTAATTGTTAAAAATTTTCAATTTTAAATTAATATTAGTCTATTAATTATTCTTTATTATATAAAATTCATGGTCTTAATGTTCAATTTTTCAGAACAACTATTTTTTACTTATTAAAACGAAGAATTAATTCTTCTAAATTGAAAATAAAATTTCCATTAAGAGTCTGTCTAACAATTCTGATTCTCTGAACAAAAATTTAATCTATAGATTTTTATTGAAAATTATTTAAGTTATTTTAAATATTTAAAAATTGTTCACTTAAGTATTTATATGGGCTGAACAAAAATAATTGTTGGACAGCCTCATAATTGAAGAAAAACTTCGTTTTATTAAAAAAATAAGAAAATTATCGATGATAATTTTATTGAAAAATTAAAAACTTTTCCAAAAGGACTATTGTCATGACAACTTAGTTTTGAAAATTAAATTGTCATGATAGAGGTTGTAAACTTTTGTGGAGGTTTTTCAATTTTCATGACTTCTTTATATATAAAACATGGATTTTCATGAAAACCTCCACACTTTTTGACAACCTCTCATGATACTATAGTTTAAGAAGTTTATTTTTAGGAACATTATCCAATTTACTATAATTTGTTTATTTTATCACACCATTAAATTCCAATAAGTTATAAAACATGATAAAAGGAAGATATTAAAATATGAAAACTTTATCTCGCACCATAATTGTTTTATTTCTTCCTCAAACATCCTATTTATTATCATATAAAATATTAAATCAACTTTTAAAGCATATATAAATACCCATTTATACATTTAAAGATTTAAATTCGCATTTAACTTCCTTATCAGCAAAAGCCACACCTAAAAAAACTACATCATAATTCAAATACTTCTCATAATATCTATTAGCCACAATTTGACTTAAAGCTTTATCCAATAAATCATCAATTTTATCCTTATCTTTACCAAATTTAATCTCAACAATAATAGCTAAATCATCAACTGTTAGAATTGCATCCATTTGTCCAATATTTGTGACCACTTCGCCTTCGATTTTAAATCCTAATAAGTTTAACCATAGTAAAAATATTGAATGGAAGTAAGCTTCATTATCATTATAAAGATTGTAAGGTCTGGATGCCAACATCTCACGAAAATTAAGATTCAAACCTTCACTATCCCTACTTAAAAAATTTCTCCGCATCCTATCTCTTAAATCATTCACCTGATTAAGAGGATAATCAGCTACAATGTTTAATAGATACTTAATCAAAGAATCCCTAACTTCTTTATTCGGAATATTTAAGACATAATTATGTTCAAAATCAATAGTTTCTATATTTTTTATTGTTAAGTATCCTGATTGAAACATTAAAGGAACTAATGGAATAGTTTCAGGATCATAACTATCAGATATCTCAAAACCAGCCTTAACTTGCGAAAATACTTTATTCAAAGCAAATTTTCCTTTTAATAACTTCAATAGAAAAGTTGGTGTTCCAGTTTTAAACCAGTAATTATTGAAGAACATATTATTAAATAAAGATAATATTGACTGAGGATTATAAAGGAAATTTTTACCATCCCAGCTATAACCATTATAAAATAACTTAATGTTCTCTAAAATAGTTTCTTTATCTACATCATACCTTTCACCAAGAACCAGAATATAATCAGTGAAATAATATTCTAATTCTTCGCCAGTATAACCACAAATTGTGGAAAACTTATTATTCAATGTTAAATCATCTGGACTGTTTAAACCAGAAAAAATTGATGTTCCAACAAACTTAGAAACACCAGTTAAAAAAACAAACCTCAAATTATCATCCTGACTCTTCAAAATCTGATAAAAATCATGTAAAATCTCCTTTATATCATCACGAACATCAGAATAAGCAACATTATCCAAAATAGGCTTATCATACTCATCAACCAAAACAACAGCATTATTTTCATATTTTATTTGTAATTTATTTATTAATTCTCTAAATTTACTGTCTATTTTTTTATATTTTAAATTTACAGCATATTTTGTAGCAGTTTCATCTAAAATATTGGATAAATATTCTTTTAAATCATTTCCAGATCTTAACATACCACCACCAAGATCTATTCTGATAACTGGATATGTTTCATTCCAATCCCATTTATCATAAATATACAAGCCATTGAACAATTCCTTTTTCCCTAAAAAAAGATTCTCAAATGTGCTTACAAGTAAAGACTTGCCGAACCTTCTTGGACGAGAGAGAAAATATGATTTTTCGTTCTTAGCAAGTTCAAAAATCTCTTTTGTCTTATCAACATAAAGATAATTATTTACTCTTAACTTCCTAAAAGACTGAATACTAATAGGTAACTCCTGTAATTCACTTTTCATCGAATCCCTTTATTAATTATGCTACCATTACTATGTATAACTTGCATTATTTTAATAAATTTTACAAAAATTTTAAAAGTCATGTTCCTGATAATTATTATATACTTTTAATGTTATATAATTTTAAAATAAGATTTACGAAGATGATCATGATTAAAAATATTAAATAAAGTTTATATCTAAGAACCCAGAATAAATGATTCTACAGAATTACTAATATTTATTACAATAGCTTAAATTCCAAATTATGAGGTAATGTTAACTTATATTCACTACAAATCACAATAGAATCTTTGCAAGATTCACAAATTGGAACCACAATAATACTATCCCTTTCTGAGGATAAATACATTTCAACATTATCAATTAAATCCAATCTTTCATCTAAAGTTATATCACCAGCAAAAACAGATTTTTGTATTCTATAAAACCCATGATGTCTTAATAATTTAATTAAGCTACTTCTACTCCTATTTTCAGAAATATCATAGATTGCAAATGTTAGCATTCGCACACCACCCATTAAAAAGAATTAATAAACCCGAATAATTAATCATTTACCTCTTCATCAACGATTTCCTTAATAGTTCCAAACCCTTGACTCGATCCTTTTCCTAAAGAAAAAAAGTCAGGTATTTTAAATCTTATTTGAAATTCACCAGAAAATCCCTGCATCATAATGGATTTGTACTTTACATGAACACTGTCCAAAAGAGTTCTTGGATAAATTTCACGATTTACAATTATTCCTAATCCTTTAGCCATTGAAAGAATATTAGCAACTAATATATTATTTAAAAATAATTTCTTATCTTTCCAATCATTAATACTTTTGTATTTAATATAGTTTTCACTGTTTAATGCTAACCAAGGAGTTAAAAATCTATAATTATGGTATTCTTTTGTAGGGGCTATATTAATTTCTTTTTCATATAATATTTTCTCAGTGACTTTGTAATATTTATTGGATAATTTCAATTCATTTATCTTGGAAGATACTTCTTTTAAAGTTTTAACTCCATCTTCAATACCTAAGATAGAAATTTCACCATCAATATTTTTATATTGAACCAAAGGATAAGAATAGATTAAATTATCTTTGTTATAATGATTATGTAATAAAGGATAATCTTTAAATTTATTTCCAATGTATCCTCTAAGTTTATTAGTTCCTTCTGTAACTTTCTTATCTGTTTTTAAAATCATTTGAATGGTATTAATTTTCATTATTTCTCCAAAAGTTAATGGTTAGTTAGTTTCACCAAACTTAGGAAACTTAGCTTCTTCCATGAAATTTTCAATATCTTGATATAAAAATTTAGCTAAATTGAGAACTACACTTTTAAATTCTAAATATTCTTTTTTATTTTTATGTTCTAATCCATGAGCTAATATAGACATATTTCTATGAGAAAGCATACTACCAATTTTTTTTTCAGATTTTTTAAATTCTTTTCCTAAATCATCACCCAAACAATTTAACAAGTTAAAAGACTCTTTCAAACCTGATTGAACTTTACCATGCGAATTTTTTTGTTGATTTAAACGATTTATATAGTGTGCATCAGTACAATATTTTTTCACTTTCTCAATATCAATGTTGGAAGTTATTAAACGATATCCCTTTTTTAACTTTATTTGAGCAATAAGTTCTAATGAACGATACAATCGGGCTATTGCATCATCATATTTTCCTTCTCCAGCTCTTCTATCAGCATTATTTAAAAGATCTGCTAAAATATAATAACATCTTAAATCATTTTCTTTTTCATCGGTTTTAAAATTAGCTTTAGAGTTAATAATGTTTAAAACTTTAATATTATTTTGTATTTGAATGTTCATATTAGGAGAAAGATTTGAAAAGTCTTGTGAATATAACTTAACTGCTGATTCATGATTAAATTTATCCCAATGATTATAATAATCAATTAGATCTGAATAAATATCTTTTTTATCTAAGATTTTTATTTTTTCTAAAAAAATTTTAGCTGATTCAAACATATTAATATTAAAAAATTCTTTTACTTTCTCCAAATTTAATTTATCATAAACTCTAAAAAGGTTTTGCTGTATATTTTCTTCAGTTCCTCCAATGACTATATTTGTATCATTTCGTGTGCCATTGACTAAAATCAACTCTTTTTTATAAAGTGTTGCACAAATAGCTGATGCCACACTCATAGTTTTAGTTCCTGAAGTGTAATTAAATTTAATTATATCTGTAGGACTATATTCTGATAATTTTTCCTCTATTGTTTTGAAGCAATCACTAAAATTATTAATATTGTTTAAATGAACAAAAACATAATTTTCAAAATTTTTATTATATTTCCCTAAATATTGAGCTTTTATTGAATCAACAGTTTTTTTAGAACCATCAGAACCAAAAAATACTGTAAAATCTGGATCAACATTAACTATTGAACTCAATAAACCATGAGCCAAACTTTCTGTGGTTTCAATGTTATTTCCAACACCTGTACCTACAGTCATAAACAAAATTTTTTTCATCTAATCTTCCTCATTGAATTTTATTTGAGTCCAACCTAAAGGTTTATATTTATTTCCTACTTTAACAAGTTTTCTTGACTTAGGAAATTCAAAAGGATAATGTCTATAAGCTGTTTTTCGTATAATATCATAAAAAGTTTCATCTTTATCTTGCTCATTTTTTTCAGAATAATTTTTAATTTTAAATGCTATCGTATTTCCCAAGAAACCAGAACCAGAACCAACTCTTAAAAGAGGTTTTTCTTCAGTATTTCGTCTATATAAATCTTGATATTCTATTGCTAATCCTTCGATACCATATTTTTTAGCAAACTCCCATTCATGTTTTATATAATCTTTACTAAAGCAATATAAGGATTTTTTAATGTTGTCTAAATCAATTATATCTTCTTTATCTAAAAGACCTAATTTTTCACGAGATTGAGAGTTATCATAGAATTCATTTTTATATGCGAGATTCATACTAAATTTCAAAATTTTACCCCATACAGACTCTAAAAAGCCATTACTTCCCCTATGAGGATCATATTTTGACTCCTCAGCCCTATTAGTATCTTTTGCCTTCAATGTAATTATGTTAAAAATTGAAGGATTTAAAACTGTATCTGTGTCTGAAATTTGCAAAAATCTGAGAATGTTATATCTTGCTGAATTTCTGGAAGTGGATGAGAAAAATTTATCTAAAAACGAATCATAATCTTTAGGATATAGTTTGGCTTTTTCTTTACCTCTTCTATCATGACGAATAGAAATTTTGGACATTAAATCTTTTATGTCTTCATCATCGACCATATTGTAGAGTAAAGATGTTTTAATTGAACCTTTTATAGATGAACCTGGAATATATGGTTTATCAGAAGTTTTTATGGTTTCTTTAATCTCATTACTTGGTTTTGAAGAGTGTAATCTTGAGATATATCTTGTAAATTTTTTATCTATTGGGTTTTCTTTATTTTCACGATCTAAAGAAAATTTATTTTGAGTTAATTTATCTAAAACAAAGTCTTTTCTTTCCTTAGATAAACTTAAAAAATACTCCCCAATATCAACTCTTCGAATAACATTAACATCTTTAATTTTGTCCAGAATAAATTCAGATCCCCCATATTCTTCTCCTGAACCTATGTGTACTGGAGTCAATGGTCTAATTGAACATTTAATTGACTGATTCATCTAATCACCTTTAAATTTATATTTAAAAGGAAAAGCATAACCATATTCTGATGCAGGAGAATTTTCTCCAGATTCAACAATTTTACCATAGAATTCATTATAATGTGGAAAAACAGACCCTTCTTTAAAAAAGCTCACCTTTTTTCTTATTTCTCCATTTGAATTTCTACCTCTTTTTGAAGAAATTTCATAAAAAGAATTTTCATTAATTCTATTTAAATTCTCATCAGAAGGAATATATTGTGATAAAGTTAGAAAATAATTGCTTTCATAAGATGGGAGACTAAAATCTTCAATCTCATAGTCGAAATGTCCTTTTCCTGTAGAAATATCTCCACCAAAACCTCTATCCCTTAAAAATCTAATCACTGATTTAATAATATCCTTATACTTTTTTTCATTTTCATCGTCGCTGAATTCAATTATGAAAAATAATCCTGATTTTTTAAACATCTTACCTTCAGTGTAGAAAATTCCCTCTGTTTCATTGGTAATTCTATTAACACTATTATTTGGAAGTGTTATTTTAGAAAAACAGTGATCAAATTCATTTTTAGAAAATTTAGAATCAAATTCTTTCTCTATTAATAAACCATTTGAACTTTCATATGAATCAAAATTTTTAATAATTTCTTCTTGATTTAAATCACCAGAAGATAATTTAAAAAAGATTTCTTCTTGAATAAACTCAATTTTCTTATATTTCTTATAATAATCAGGATCCACACCCCCCATATTTTCATATGTCAAAGGTTTAGGATAAAATCTAACTTTATTCTCACCGTTATATATAGTTGGAAATCCAGAACTTAAAATAAAAGGAGGATTATTATTAAAATCTTTAATCATATCTTTTAAAAAATCTGGGTACAACTCATTGATACTATGACAAATAGCTCCAAAGATTTTATTAGAAGAAAGATTAGGGAATATAGAACGAGGTTTTATATAAATAATCATTTATATTCCTCCTTCTTAATTTTTTTCAAATTCTTCTCTTAATTTAGATATTTCTTTTTTTGCATCATTAATTGAGAGATCTTTAAATAGCTCAGACTCTGCATCCCCTTTGTAATATGAAACATCTCTTTTTATAAGAGTTATATCTTCAAATCCCACTTTACCATAACCTCTACTACCGCTTCCACCTAAATAGCTATCTTCTAAAAGATTAATGGCTTCAAATAGAGAACTGAGATTGAAATCATCTCCGTCATACACAGACAATATCATTTCAAAGCTAAATTTAGATCCCTTAGGAACTCTTTCCATGTTTCTTGGATTAGCTGCAGAAGTAATTCTATTAATGGTGTTTTCATATTTTAATTCTGCACCTTTTAAAATTTCTACTCCATTTTCCCACAATTGTAGACTATCTTCTGTTGGAAATGAATCACGAACAATCAATCTTGTTTTCATTAAATTTTCAGGAGTAGCATTCATATTTTCATCAGGAGAGGTTCCAAAAATTTTAGATACAACACAATTTGGTGAATCAGCGACACCTCCGCCATTTGCTATTACAGATTTTGCAGATTCTTTATCACTTAACTCTAAAAGATATCTTAATTTTCCCTTCAAAGAAGATCCAGGAATAAAAGGAAATCCAGATATTGAATCTCTAATTATGACATTATCACTTCCACCTATTTCAATAGTTTCATTTGAACCACCAATATGTAAACCTGTTTCACATACTATAGTACCTTTAATTAAATAATTCTCTTTAAACATTTTTAACCCCCAATTTATTTTTTCTCATAAAATTTATGATAAGCAACTATACTCTCAAAAAAATCAACTAATGTATTAAAATTTTCTAATTTTTCTTCATTATTTCCAACATCAACCTTTTCCATACATACCATCATTAAATCAAAAAAGTCTTTAGGCATTAAAGGCTTTCCTGAAACTTTCCTTCCAACAGACACAGCAAACTTAGGTTTTAAAAGATAAAAATCATGTTCTATTTCATCCCATGATTCCTTTTGCTGTATCTTTTTTATTGCTCCAAAAAATTTTCTTAATTGATTCGTGTTTAAATCAGGGTTTTTGCCTGAATAAAGTTCTCCAATTTTATCAGCATACCCATCTTTATCAGCATATTTCTTTGGCTTTAAATCTTTTAATCTATCTAATTCTGCAACTTCATTCATCACATTTTTTAGTTCTGATTTGTTTTTATTATCTGATCTATTATTATATCTTGACATAAAATCACCCCATATTATCTATTTTCCAATAATATTATCTATTCACACAATATTATCTATTCATCCAGTTATCTATTTCTCATAATATTATCTATTTCTTAAACTTACCCAAGATGCAGGAATAGGGATCCATGGCATGAATTTAATCCCATCTTTAGATAACTCTTCAATTATATCTCTACCTTTTTTATCATTTTTAATTGATCTTTTTAACTTATAGTAATACAAAGGAATATATTTTCTTTTTCTGCAACGATTATTACAAATATCATTACACCAATCTTCTTTATTATTAAAAAGCTTAGTTTCTATGGAAAAACTATTTTTCCATAAATTAAGCATTGAATAAATCATTCCATTAGATAAGTAATCTTCATTAACATATTTTTCAAGCTTTTTACCATAATCTAATAGATCATTGTATCCTCTACTTAAATTAGAGCCATCCCATTTAACTGTTTCATTGAAAACGGTTATTTTATCTTTATCTTCACCACAATTTTTAGAAGCTTCAAGATATTCATCTGCAATGAGAGTCGCTTTACCGATTGGGAACTTAGGATGAATAATGGCTATTCCTCCAGATAATGTTATTGAAGGATTATAACATGTCCATTTCCTAAATTCTTCTCTGAATTCTTTTGCAAACTCCATAATATCATCATAAGGTCCAATAGCTAATAAGTCATCTCCACCAGAATAGTTAATATGAATAGTTGGAATTGAATAATTCTCACATTCCGAACAAACTTCATCGTATTTCCCACGGTAAACAGCGAAAGTTTCTTCAGAAGTCTCATCATCCAAATCTTCATCTGACTGAATTTTGAGTGTAATTTCTTCTATTTTATCCTTACATTCAGGACAAACATCACTATAAACCTTATACTTTTTAGCTATTGAATTAATAAACCCTGAGAAAAACATGTCTAATTGTGAACTTAATGTTGAAATTCTTGAAATACTGGTTTTATTATCATTTTCAATAGACTTACGGTCTCCTTCACTGACATTTTCATTGTCTTTTGAACAATTAAAGCCCTGTGAAAATATTTTTCCTAAATTATCAACATCCATTTTAAGTATACCTATCTTATTAGCTCCTCTACTTATCTCAGCTAAATGTTGAAAGTATAATGGACCATATAATGGTTTATCATAGGTTGGAACTGTATTTCCTAAAAAATTGAAACTGAATGAAACATTATCAATATCTAAAAGTCCATCTACTAAAAAATTAGTGTCATTTAAACGAATAACTTCAATCTTAGAATACTTATTATTTAATTCATTGATTAACTTCTTAACTTCTTTTTCTGACTTTTTAAATATATAAGCCACATTTAAACTTTCTTCATAAAAATCTGGACTAATAGAGTTAATGTCAATTTTATTTTTATCAAAAATTTTAATCATATACTCAGAATTAGCAGAATTTTTACCGAGATTCTCTTGTTTTCTACAATCTTCACAGACACTAAGTCTGTTATCATCAACAACATTATTTTCATTAATATTTTCAATTCCATTTCCACAAACAGGACACAATTTAGTGTAATGAATTTTTTCCTCTTTAAAAATTTTATCTAAACTTTCAGCAAATTTATGTTTTTTATCAGTACTCAAATCATCAGATAGGCTTTTTGTGATTTTTCCAAAGTTACCTAAGTCTTTTCCTGAACAGGTTTTAATAGCTAATGCTAAATACAGTTCAGCATTGAATTTATCAATGAAGAATTCATTTATCTCTTTTTTAATTTCAGATAATTTATTTTTAACTTTTTCTGTGTTTGGTGCGATTATTGTAAATGAGCCACCACCACAATATAGTATGTTTGCAGACGAGAGAAATAATTCTTCAATTATTTTAGTGGCTACTGAATCATTAAGCAATGATATGTATAACGATCTTCCTCTAAGCCTTTTACTCATTCCAGATTGTGCTTCCTGAGGAGAGGAAACTTTATAGATAAACTTTTGAATTCCTGATATGTCACATTTAATAGCTAAATAAACATCTTGAGTGTCTTTATTAAGTTCATTGCCTTTATTATCACTAATATAAAGTTTATCATCTTTACTGAATAAATATCTACAAATAGCTATTGCTGCAGTTGTCTTTGAATGGTCATATAAAGAAATATCTGGAACATCAATATAAGCTGCTGATGGCATTGTTGAAGTATATTTCTTCATTAAAGCCAACAATGTATTAAAATCTTTATTTGGAATTTTTTCTAATTCTTTTTTAAATTCATTCCATAAGTTATTATATTCTGGATCTAACTTCCATCCATCAATAGCTTCCTCTTTCTTATATTTAGGATATAATTCATTATCATTTATACCTAACTTCTTTAAAGGAAACCTATATTCTTGATTTTTCTCATCTTTTAAACAAACTCTTGAGAAAACTGAAATTAATGGTTCTTTTGATACTTCTTGTTTTTTCTTATCACCTAATTTGTCTCTTTCAGCTGATGAATGTTGATCAGCTATTCTTATTATATCTGTCATTTCTTTAAATTTAGACTTAGATGAATTATGATGATATAGAACTAAATCTTCAATTAAAGAACCTTCATCACCAAGTATTTCATTTATAAATGTTGCAGACCATTTTCCATGAGCTCCATTTTGACCAAAATCATTTTTGTTTAGCTTTTTAAATTTAGAATGTTTCAATACAGTTCCAGTTCTTTGATAAAATTTTCCAATATCATGAAGTAAAGCAGCTATTTCTATAGTTTTCAAATCAATATCTAATTCCCCCATAAGCCAATCATATAAATCAGTAGTTCATAAAGTAAAAATAATTATAGTGAATTGTATTTTTGGATATTCAATTATTTTAAAAATGAAATTTAACAATTTTAATGACTCTGTCAAAAATCCTTGTGATAACAATTGTTATATTACTACAAGTATTAATAAAAAAGATGTGTGTATATTATTAAATAATGACACAAAACATATCACACAATAATATATATGATGAAGATATATTTAAAGATAATGTAAAAATAAAAAACCGTGTTTTGATAGTTAAACCTACAGTACCGTTTTCTTTGGTTGTTGAATTAGTGAATTTCATCAAATCAATTTGTGAAATCATTTATTTTGGATGGAGAAGACTTAACTTGTCCAAATTGTGGGGAAAAATTATTATAGAAACTCATACCACGAAAGACTCATCAATAAAATTTATCCAGTAAAAATTACATGAAGTATATATGTTCAAATAAGGAATGTGACTATTCTCATATTTACAAATTATTGATCATATAGTTCCTAAATATTCTAACTATGAAATAAGAATTAGAAATGAGCCATATACTCAAGGGTTTAATTTAGTTTATAAGTCTTTTGAAAAAGTATCTGAGCATGATAAATAAGAATTACTCTGTTAGTTTATCCAGACAAACGGTCTTAAACTTTTACAGAGAAAATGGATATGAAACTCAGAGAATTAGAAAATAATGTTCTCAAACATGATAAAAATGAATTAAGTGGAGTTATTGCAATTGATGAGCAGTTTCCAATGGTTAATGGGATAAAAAGCGAAATCAGTGGTGATGGATCTGGGAACAAATATTTAATATATAGCAGACGAAATAATTTCCTGCAGAAGACTTAAATAGCAGAATTCAAAAATAAAATAGTTAAAAATGCTCTAAAAGATGTTGATGTGAGAGGATTAATCTCTGATGGTGATAAATCATATAAATCTATAGCAGATGACTTAGAAGTACCTCATCAATTATGTACTTTCCATTTAATGAATAATCTGATGAGAGAATTAATAAAACCCATAAACAAACTAAAAAGAAGAACCAAAACTTTAACGAATAAAATAGAAGAAATAAAAGATAAATTACCTTTTTTGAAGCATACTAAGACTAAAAAGAAGAATAAAGAAAATATATAAGAAATTTAGGAAAATAAAGGGAATGTGAGGCTGATATTAAAAGAATTAAACATATTATAAAAGAAAGAATATCTAACTTGTTAAGTTGTAGTGGATGAAAAAAGTGCTGAAAGAAGATTTAAATTATTGATTAATCAATCAAAACATTTACCACTAGCTATTAAGAATTTTATTAATAGATTGGAGGATAATTGGGAAAGAGCTACTAATTATATGCGGTTTGATTTTTTACCTAAAACTAATAATCAATTGGAGTGTTTATAATGGTGTTGTGTTGCCTGATAATCAGAAAAGGACTTATAGGACTGATGAAGGTTTGAATAGGGCTTCGATATTTGGAAGAATTAGATGGGTTTTGAGAAATAGAAAAGTGAAATCTTAGATTAACGATCTAACTCTATCACC
>JAISTD010000215.1 GCA_031272765.1 Candidatus Methanovirga australis
CTTCGCTTTTCTAAATTATAAAATCAGAGATTTTATAATTAAAGAAAATCAAAGATTATCTAAATTCAAAACGAAGAATTAATTCTTCTAAATTGAAAAATAAATTTTCAATAATAAAAAATTTTGAATTAAAGAAAAGCTTCGCTTTTCTAAATTATAAAATCAGAGATTTTATAAATAATAGAAATATATGACATTAATAAAGTTAAACAAAATGTTATAATAAAAATAAAAATAGAAAAAAAATAAAAAAAAATCAAAACTCATCGAAAAAATCTGGGGCGGCTTGATCTAACCACTCATTAACTATCTTTACTGCACAATAATTCCCACACATAGTACAAGTATCTGGATCTTCAGGGGGTCTATTTTCTCTTATTCTTCGAGCATCAGCAGGACAAATAGCTGCTTGATATTGATCCTCCCAATCCAACTTTTTCCTTGCATTAGCCATTTTTAAATCCTTTTCTCCATTATGGACACCTTTTGCCATATCCCCAACATAAGCCCCTATTCTTGTAGCTATTAAACCAGTCTTTACATCTTCAGGTCCTGGAAGAGCCAAATGTTCTGCAGGAGTAACATAACAGATGAAATCTGCACCTGCCTTAGCTGAAGCTGCAGCCCCAATTGCAGAGGAAATATGATCGTAACCTGGAGATATGTCTGTGACAAGAGGACCTAACATATAAAATGGAGCATGTCCACAGAGCTTTTTCTGAATAGTCACATTCGCAGGAATTTCATTTAAAGGAATGTGGCCTGGACCCTCAATCATTGCTTGAACACCAGCTTCACGAGCCTTATCAACTAATTCACCAAGAATAATTAATTCTTGAACTTGAGCTCTATCAGTGGAATCAGCTATTGCACCTGCCCTCATTGCATTAGCAAGCGAAAGTACAACATCGTGTTCCTTAGCTATTTCAAGAATATAATCAAAATTTGTGTACAATGGATTTTCTCTTTCATTTTCAACAATCCAAGCAGATATAAATGCTCCACCACGAGATACAAGACCCCCTTTTCTGCCTTGTCTTTTAAGTCTGGCTAAAGTTTCTATATTTACACTACAATGAATTGCCATGAAGTCTATACCATCTTTTGCTTGTTTTTCAATATTTTTAAACATATCGTCTTCATTCATTTCAATGGAAGAACCAATTTTCCTTATGGTTTCAATAGCTGTTTGATATATTGGAACACTTCCGACAGGAAGAGGAGACATTTCTATTATTCTTCTTCTTATTTCATCTAAGTCTCCACCTATACTAAGTTCCATTAAAGTATCTGCACCATTTTCAATAGCTATTTTAGCTTTTAATTCCTCTTCATCAAAATTTACTATGTCTGTTGATGTTCCAATTGTTGCATTGACTTTTGTTCTCAACCCTGTCCCAATACCACAAGGTTCAATAGTTCTATTGTAATTTGCTGGAATTACAATTCTACCTTTTGCTACTGAACTTCTAAGAAATTCTTCTGAAATATTTTCGTTTTTAGCAACGATTTTCATCTCTTCAGTTATTATTCCTTTATTTGCTTCTTCATACTGTGTCATATTTAATCACATAAAGTTTAATTTAATTTATAATCATTTTATCAATTTCATAACCATTTATAATATATATCTATTTTTATTAAACTATATTTATCATTAATATTAAAATTCATTATTTTCTTATCCAAAATCATATTTTTAAATTTATTCAATAAAATTTTAAAAAAAATATTACTTTTATTTTAACTAACGAACTTTTTATAAAAAAATGTCAGTTATATCTTTGATTTAAATTTAATTCTAAGTGAATATTTGCTTATTTAAAAAAACATCAATTTCAATCAAGGAATAATGTTTAAAAGCATTGTTATATTCTACTTAGCTATTAAAGTTAATTTGAATCTTATTTAAAATAAATTGAATATTATAATTATTAACCTTTTTTATTTATAAAATTTTTGATTTTTTATTATTTATAAAACCTCTGATTTTATAAGTTTAAAAATCTTTGATTTTTTATTATTTATAAAGTCTCTGATTTTATAAGTTTAAAAATCTTTGATTTTTTATTATTTATAAAGTCTCTGATTTTATAAGTTTAAAAATCTCTGATTTTTTATTATTTAGAAGAAACTTTTAAAAACGGAGACTCCGTCTCCTAAGTTTTTCACTTCGTTCAAAACAAAAGTTTCATCAAAAATTTTTATAAATTAAAAAAACTTCAATTTTTTACTATCTAAAAGTTTTTAAAATCAAATAATAAATCCAAATTTTCATTAAATAATCAAAATAAACACTTATAAAAGATCTTTAATTATAAAAATTTATTTATTCAAATATTTTAAATTTTAAAGATAAAAGAAAACAGGAACAATTAAAATTTTAATTAAACTTTCTATTTTTGAAAAAATAATGAATATAACGACTCAAATAACAAAATTAAGCCCATATAAAACAAATTTTTTTACTCTTACTAAACACTTTCAACAACAATCATCAATTTTAGGTAAAAATTTTCCAAAAATTGAATGCTTAATTTTTTCTTTTCTAAACTCTTTAATCTTCAATTTGTGGGAGGAGGGTGAAGAGTGTTTTATTAGTTATGGGTAGATTTATATTCTATTTTTTATTTTAGTTCTATTTTAATAGCTATTTATTAAATTAAAAGACATTTAATAAGTTTTATTTTCAAGAATTAAGACGAAACATTTATATATAGAAGATTTCAATGTTATATTACATGACAAAAAAATTATGTTAAACGATCGTTAACAGCGATTAATCATGTTATTGTAGTGATGAAAATGAACGAAATCATGAATAAATATCCAGTTTTAAAGGATGGTTACCAATTATATCAAGGTGCAAATATTAGTTATATTCGTAGTTTAAGAACTTCCACAAAAAATAGTTCTAAATACAGAATTAATGAAAGTTCAGTAGACATTATTAAAGAATGTAATGGAATTAATAGTTTTAAAGAGGTGATAAACAATTTAACATTAATTTATAATCTGGATTATAATGAAATTAAAAAAATTGTTTTTAGTTTTATTGAAGATAATCCTATCTTTAAAATCAGTGATATAAAATTAAAGAGTCCATATATTCCTATTAAAGGATCATGTGATTTACAAATACCCATGATGTTTTCAATTGAACTTACAAATTATTGTAACTACTCCTGTGAACATTGTTATAATAATAGTAAACCTGAAAATAATGAATTTATTGATAGCAATAAATTAATTGAATTTTTAAGTTACATTAAAGAATTTGATCCAGTTATAGAATTAACTGGTGGAGAACCATTATCACATCCAGATATTGAGAAAATTATAGATTACTGTTGTAAAAATTTCGAAACAGTCAATGTTATTACTAATGGTTCTTTAGTTAAAAAACATGTTGAATTTCTAAGTAGGTATAGTGACTTAGTTTTATCAATTTCATTATATAATTACAAATCAGAGTATATGGACTGGTTTACTAATACAAAAGGCTATTTTGATATAGTGATCAGTAATATTAAAGAACTTGTTAAAAATGGAATTCATGTTGTTGGTACACTGTTTTAGTAACACCAGCAAATGTGAAAGATCTATATCCTACAGTTAAAATGATAAAAACAATTGGTGCAGATTCTTTCAGGACAGATATTATCATGCCAATTGGAAGAGCAAAAAATAAAGATTTAGACTTCACATTAGAAAATATTGATGAATTCAATGTGGAAACTGAAAAAGTGGATAAAGATTTTAGTGACTTCATGGTAAAAATTCCAGAATACTTGCTGGAAAAAAGATTAGATAGAATAAATTGTGGTATAACTATAGACTCAATATCCATAAAGTATAATGGGGATGTCAGACTTTGTTCAATGATACCAGACAATTTTAATATAGGTAACATTTTAAATGATTCTCCAAAATCTTTCTTTAAAAAATTAGCTAAATACCCTTATTATAAAATTTCTGAACCTAAAAAAGAAATTTGTGGTGATTGTGAACATATGACCTTCTGTGAAGGATGTATAGCAAGAGGATTACGTGCTCAAGAAGACAAAGCTGAGTGTATATGGTATAATAATATATTTAAACCCATGCAAACCCATGCCGAAAAAATAAAACTATAAACTATTGATTCATGATTAAGAAAAAAAATTATAATTCAATGAATTATGGGAAAATAAATACCAATCTAATTAATTATTCTTTTAAAAATCAATAATAATTGTCGGACAACCTCAAAATTTGATGAATTATGAAAATTTAACTAAATGGCAAAATGTGAATTTTGTATAATTGTTACTTTACAGGTTTCACATAAATTTAGTAAATATAATATATCCAAGAAAAGGAGGTGAGAATTATGAGAGAAGAATTAAATCCAGAAATTCAGTCAATGGCAGGATATTGCTGTTCTGTAATATGTCTCTTAATTCAATATTCAAATTATATAAATAATGGTCCATAATTGTTCATGATAGAATAAAAAAAGGAGGTTGTCCGACAATTTCAATTAAATTTTTCAATGCACAATTTTATGGCATGTGATTAAATCTTCCACCTTTTTTTTATCGCTTTACAATATAGGATTATAAGAGTTTCTAATATACTCAAATTAAAACCACAAAGAGAATGTGAACATTGATACTTTATATACTATTACAATTAGGTTAATGAATCTTCACATTTATAAATTTGATATGCTAATAGAAACTCTCTATTATACTAATTATCATGAAAGTTTATATAATTAAGTTATTATATATATTATTAAAAGTCATATTATGATCAATATTATTCTTTTTTTTAGAATTATAGAGGTTGTCTAACAATTATTTTCATACGAAAAATAAGGTTGTACAAGTGTTTAAATTGAAAATTGAGCAACTTATTTTTCATAAATCTGTATTGTTGGACAGCCTCTTATAATGATAATAATATTGTCTGTATTTTTTTAAAAATGCGATTTAGATTTATGGATGTGGATAAATCTTTTATTAAAATATATGAAGAGGTGCTTAATGGATATTAATAAACAAGAAATAATAATCTATGTAGTTATAATAATTGTTGGTTTTTCAATTTCACAACACTTAAGTGTGGTAAAATCAGAGAGTATGGAATCTGTTCTATATAAAGGAGATATTGTTGGGCTTGAAAAAGTTGATTTTTTTTGTATTCATGAGTTTGATCCAAATGATGTGAAAGTTGGGGATGTGGTTGTTTATAATGGTGTGTGGTTTCCAGAGCCGATAATTCATAGAGTTATTAACATCACTGAAGTTAATGGAACTAAGTTGTTCACAATAAAAGGAGATCATAATCCTGTCCAGGATCCTTTCCCTGTTAAACCAGAACAAATTGTTTCAAGACTTATAACAATTGATGGTCATCCATTTATAATCCCTAAAATTGGATACATAACGATTTATCTTAAAGGTTTCTGGTATCAACTATTGGGCATAAATACTGAATACTAATTATAATTCTTAAAAAATATTCTTTAGAACGACTCTGTCAAAAATCCTTGTGATAACAATTGTTATATTACTACAAGTATTAATAAAAAAGATGTGTGATATTATTAAATAATGACACAAAACATATCACACAATAATATATATGGTGA
>JAISTD010000046.1 GCA_031272765.1 Candidatus Methanovirga australis
GTATAACTATTGAAATCGATTAGAAAAATAGTATTAATAGTGAGTATGTTTGCATTTGTATGTTCAAGCTTTTGTTTTTTTGATTTGATTAATGCAACAAGTGAATTGCCTATTCAAGTAGCTATTTTTAATGGTTCAGGGGCTCTACCAAGTTGTGTGAGTCGTACTGAATCAACAATTCAAGCCTATGTTAATAATAATCCAGGTGTAACAATTAATACCAAGAGAATAGATCATATTGATAATATTGATGATCTATCTGGTGTGGATATTCTTATAATGCCTGGAGGAACTCATGGTTATACATATCTTGATAATACTAATAATAGTGCTGTTAGGGAATTTGTGAAGTCTGGTCATGGGTATATAGGTATTTGTGCAGGAGCTTATGCGGGAGCAAACCAGGTTGATGACCGTTATAAATCTTATGGTGTTGCTCCTCATATTAATTGCATTGCAGCATATCATGAAGGCTTAACAAAATTAACCATGACTTCTGAAGGAAATAGGATTTTAGGAATGCCTAATAGTGAATATGTTATGGATCATGAAAATGGTCCAGTGATGTATAGTAATAGTGTGGGTGCAGTATCACTCGCTACTTATAATGGAATAGAAGGAATAGGACATTCTGGTTCGATAGCTATTGCTTTTGATGAGTATTATAATGGAAAAACTATATTGTTCGGTCCTCATCCTGAATCTGATGATCCTAACTATCCATCCATGCTTGGTAATGCTATTAAATTCATTGCATCTAAAGGAAGCACTAATCTTTCTGTGGACATGCCTAATACTATTTCTGTAAATCAAACCATGAAAATGGTTGTTAATTTATCTAATGAGTTTGGTATTGGTTTAAATGATAAAAATATCAGTATTAATCTTAGATATTTAAATGATAGTGTTAATACCAGTGATTTAATCATGGAAAATTATAATTTAGAGAATATTGGTTATGATGGTAGAACCAATGTTGATGGTTTAATTCATTTTAACTTAACTTTAAACAGCACTGGTGTTTATGAATTTAGTGCATGGTTTCCTGGTGATGAAGGTCATAATAGTTCCAACATATATTCTAAAAAATTAAATGTGACTGATAATCAGATCAACAACAAAGGGATTTATTCTATATATAATGATATTTCTGATAATAAATTTGATTCTGGTCTTGGTGAGTGTGGGTTTCCTTTAGTAATCTTGTTTATTTCAATGATTGTTGTTTTAGTTTGCTGGAAAAAATAGGTTATTAAGAAAAGTAAGTAAAGTAAGTTTTACTTCCTTTCGTTGAGTGAGTATATTTTCTTGAAATTTCTAATAAAAAAATTTGAACCATAACAATAGAAACTAAATAGGTTTATAATTTATTAGATAGATATATTGTTTGTTAATAAACAAAAACAACTAAGTTGTTGATGTTGAATGTGTAAAATGAGAATTTTAAGATTTTCAATAATAATATTTATATTGTGTTCTGTTTTATTAATAAATGTGGATATTAAGCCAAATCTGGAGAATTTTGGTCAGAGTTCAGATTGTGCTTCAATTCTTGTTCAAGTTAGTTCAAATGAGTATGTGTCTGGTTTTAGAAGGGATTCAGTTTATCCAACGGATTTGTTCATTAAAAAAACAGTGATTAATGGTATTGAAGCCATACGGGAATGTTACAATAATTCTAATGGTTATTTTACTCATTCATTGATTTTTGCTAATGGATGGTATATGGGAATAGGGGGTAGTGAGTCTACATCAGAAAATAATGAATTAGAGTCTCTTGGTTGTGAAATTGTTAAGGAAGGTGATTTTAATCAAGATGTTATAATGAAAATAGAAGATTTAATCAATACTTTTAATTTGTGTCATTTTCTTCTTAAAGCTCCAGATGGACAAATTATAACCTATGAAAAAAAAGATGGAAAAACAAAAAATATGATTTTTAAACTTCAAGATAATGAATATGTAGTTGTGCCAAACGGTCCTGATTATTATCAAAATGGGATTTGGACTAATAGCACACCATCTGTTGACTCAATTATTTATCTTGGATCAACTGATGAATATGGAGTCAATAGACGAAATATAATTAGTTATCATGTCAGTAACGAGGATACTGTAACAGATATTGAGGTCTATGCAAGTCATGATGATGGAAGTTTATCTGCTAAGCCAAGTAGTGGGAAAGATAATATTATATTTGAAAACAGATTCATATCAAATGATACTATACCTGAAATTCCTAAAAAAATAGCTATTGGAAATATTAAACTATTTAATAACAAAAAACATGATAAAGAACATAATCAGATTATTAATGATTTAAAAAAAAATAATGATAATGACTTAAATAGAGTGAACTTAGAGAAATCTGGAAATCCAATACCAATAAGCTTACTTATATTACTAATAGCTATTGTATTATTGAATAGAAAAAAAACTTAGTCTATAAATAGTTAATTTATATAAATTTGCTTTTTAAATATTTATTATTTAAGTATCTAATAAAAATAGGAGGATTATAGTTTGTATAAAAGATTTATTTTGATATCTATATTTTTAATTTTTGTTTTTACAGTAAATGATAATGTTTTTGGTGTTGGAAGCACTGGAACAGATGTAAGTTTTTGGTTTTATAATTGGACTGGTTTTGATACTGGAGCGAATATTAGTCAAATTGAAGATTTTAAAAAATTTAATAGTGAAGGTTTATTAACTCAAGTTTTATTTGATCATTATGATTCTAATGGGAATTTTGTGAAAGGTTTGGCGAGTAATGGAACCCCTATTTTTAAATTTAATAATTCTGACGAACCTCGAAGTATTGTGATTGCAGGAACACATGGAAATGAATATCCTTCAGAGGCAGCTGCTTTTAAGCTTATTAACACTCTCTACGAGAATAAAGATAAGATTAAAGGCACAATTTATGTTATACCTATGAGTAATCCTAAGGCAGCACTGGAGGTACAGAGAGAATATTTTGGTTATGATCCTAATAGAGTTGCCAATAATTCATCCACATTTTCAGGCCATATTGTAAATGAAGTTGTGTTGAAAGAAAATGTAAGTTATGTAGGAGATTTCCATACAATGTATGACACTCGATTGAAACTTATTTTTGCTGCTTCTGGTTATCCTAAAAGTGAAAAAATTAGTAAAGTTATAGCCGATAAAACAAACTCAGAATACTATTTATCACCTAATAAAGGAACTATCACTGTCACTTGTGCAGAGCATAATTTATCGAGTTTTACAGCTGAGGTGGAAGATGGAAATAATTATGGGATAATTTTGCCTAATAGAGATCAATGGTCTTATGAACAAATGTTAGCTTACTTAGATTATACAAATAATTATGTTGAAGATTCTAATGATAATAATTCAAGTGATATTGAGGATAATTCTGATTCAAGTGATGTTAGACAGGATTCTGTAAATAATGCTTTTCCGATTAGTGGAACAGGTTTTCCTTTGCTATTTTCACTATTTTTACTAATTTATGGATTTTATTCATGGAATAAAAATAACAAATAGCTATTTATTAAATATTAAAACATTAATATGATAAAGAGGTTTTTTTTCATGTCAGTTAATAGTAATAAGAGTAGGATTTTTTATTTGGATTTTTTAAGGGCATTAGCTATTGTGGCGGTTATTGTTTTGCATGTTTCTGAGTTTTATTTTTTAGGTGCAGGTAGAACTGATTTTAATCGTTTTATTGGTCTGATTTTTGAAGGTTTCTCAAGGTTTGCTGTTCCTACTTTTCTAACTTTATCTGGTGCATTATTATTTAATAGAAAATACAATCTTCATGATTTTTTTAAAAGGAGAATGAGTCGTATTTTAATTCCTTTTATTTTTTGGTTTATTGTTTATATTTTGTTTTCTTATTTTGATGGTGGTTCTTCTAATTTTACTTCTGTGACTGCTTTTTTGACTTATGTTGGAAAATGTTTTTTTGCTTTAAAAGGAACTCCTAATAGTCATATGTGGTTTGTTTGGCTGATTTTTTCATTGTATCTTGCAGTTCCAATTATTAATAAATGGATTTCTAACTCTTCTCTTTGTGAACTTGAATATTTCTTATTTATATGGATAGCTTGTTCCTTATTATTTACTTTCAATATCACTCCATCAGATTATAATCTTAGTTTGAATCTCTTTATGGGTTCCTTTGGATATCTGATTTTAGGTTACTATTTGGCTAATAAACAGAGTAGAATCCTTGATAATTTTTATTTGTGGCTTCTTGTTTTCTTGATAATATCTGTTTTCAGGATATTCATGGCTCTTAATCCTTCCTTTTTCATGTTTATTCATAATGGCATGACTAATATGATCTTTTTAGTGCAGACTGCAAGTATTTTTTTAGTTGTTAAAAATTTTAATTTTAAGAAAATAGGTGATTTTCTTAAGTCTGGAATTTTATCTAAGTTAATTTTGTCTTTAAGTAAGTATAGTTATGGTATTTACTTGGCTCATATGATTTTTTTATCATTGTTTTTAAAATTATCTATTTGTAAAGATAATGCTTTATTATTCATTCCACTGTTGACTGTTGGTGCTTTGATTACTACTTGGATAGTATTGTTTTTAATGAATAGATTTAGTATTTTTAGGAAGGTCACTGGTTTTCAATGAGTAAAAAAGGGATAATATTCGTTAAATAATGAATTCAATCGTCTCAATCAAAATATATGGTAATAATTGACAGCATTGCTCTTAGACTATAATGAGTTATTAAAAATATAAATATTTTATAATAAATACAAAATTTTTTATAATGCTATAAAAAACAATGTACTACCAAGTAATTAAATAAAAAATTAATAGTATAAACTATATTATTAAAGACTAATAACTATTATTGGATTGTAGTAATCTAAACATCATGTGTTGAGGAGTTAAAATGTATATAAATTCTACTGATAATTCTAATTTCTCCGATGATTCAATTAGGATCTTTTTTCAAAATTTGATTAAATCATCTGAAGATTTTTATTGAATATATAAGGGAAATTTAATAATGAAATAAATCATTTTTAATTAATATTTTTAAAAGCAAAGAATAAATTCTTCTAATTTAAAAATAAATTTTCAACAATAGAAAAATTCATTAATTAAATTAACAATATCAAGGACTATAAATATAGTATTATATCAATAGTTCAGTTTGCAAGAAATACATCGGAGGCATATAAACGGATTATATTGTCACTTCTGTTAGCTTTAAGATTTTTTTTAATTTTTTTTGGGTGTTTTTTGTGTTTGGTATAGTTTAGTTTGTTGTGTACTGTATTATGTGTAAATGTTACTGTAAACATATTAAGAGTATTGGTTAGAAACCAATACCTTTATATAATAGTATATGTTAATAGTTTATATGAAAAGAACTATTATATTATATGGATGAGGTTTTGAATTTATATATAATTCACAACAATAAAATTATACATTAAATAAAATCTTTATTATTATATTATAATAGTTGTAAAATTAGATATTATATAGGAGGCAATAAAATTTCAAATGAGTCAGTGAGCATAGGATCGTATGTTGAAAATAAAAATTGGATTTTGTTTGTAACAGTCTTTGGGTCATTCTTAGTTGCTTTTGCAACTTCATCAGTTTCTGTTGCCTTACCTTCAATTTCAATGTCTTTAACAGATATTCATGGAAATCTTTTAAGTGGAGTAGTACAAAATTGGGTTGCGACAAGTTTTCTTTTAGCAATAGCTATTTTTTCAGTTCCATTTGGAAAGTTAAGTGGAAAGTTTGGTTTGAAGAAAAGTTTTTTATTAGGTCTAACCATATTTGCATTTTTCTCTGTAATTGCTTTTTTTTCATTCTCCGCTGAAATGTTAATCATTATAAGGTTTTTTCAAGGTTTAGGTGCTTCAATAATAAATATCACGACCATTGCAATAGTAACACAAGCATTACCTCCACAAAAAAGAGGTGAAGGAATTGGTCTTAATATTTCAGGTGTTTATATAGGTTTAACACTTGCTCCAGTTATTGGAGGACTTTTAACCCATTTATTCGGCTGGAGAAGTATATTTCTATCAGTAGTTCCTTTTATAGTATTAATCATTTTAGCAACTCTTCTAAAAATACCTCAAGAGTGGTTAGAGGATGAAAACGATAAATTTGATTATATTGGTTCATTTATTTATTCTTTAGCTATTTTACTACTGATTTATGGGTTCACAATATTAAATGAAACAACAGGTCTAATTTTAGTTATAATATCAATTGTTTTACTTATTACATTTGCTAAATGGGAATCATCATATGAATTTCCAGTACTTAATGTTAAAATGTTCAATAACATAAATTTCACTTCATCTACAATAGCTTCATTAATATCATATATAGCCACTTTCGTGGTCACTTATATCTTAACCTATTATCTCCAGTATGCAAAAGGAATGGATCCTCAAACCGCAGGCTTTATTCTAATATCTACACCAATCTTCATGGCAATTTTAGCTCCATTTGCAGGTAAACTATCTGATAAAATTTATCCTCAAATATTAGCAGCCATTGGAATGTGTTTTGTAACAGTCTCCTTGTTTATACTAATTTTTATGGACGAAAACACACCATTATATATCATTATAATATCTATGGTTTTGCAAGGTATAGGCTATGGTTTATTCTCCTCTCCAAATACTAATGCTATAATGGGTTCAGTTCCAAGACATTTATCTTCAATTGCTTCAGCCACAGTATCAACTATGAGAGTTATTGGTCAAACATTAAGTCTTGGAATGTTAACAGTCATTTTTGCATTTTTCCTGGGATCAAACCCAATAATGGGCCATATTCCACAATTACTTCAAAG
>JAISTD010000051.1 GCA_031272765.1 Candidatus Methanovirga australis
GCAATGAAATTTATGTACTTTACCATTTTTTGTCTTGTATGTACCATTACCAATAATATTTCCATTATTAACCTTACCATAGTCTTCACAACCTTCATTTGGACAAGTAACATCTGTAAGTTTAGGTTTAGGACCTCTTTTTCCCATAAATAATCACCAAAAACGAAATTAATTATATTTATGTAATTATTTATGCATAAACTCCCATATAAATATATCAGTAAATTAAAGGATCACCATCCTGGTTTTTGAGTATTAGGGGCTTTTTACAGGTTTATAAATGATAATATTATGAATAATACAATTAATCTTATCCAACAGCAAAATGTAGGCATTTGTTTAAAAGCATGGAGACAATAAATAAAATTAATTAAAAATATAGTACTATAAGGAAATATATTTACCAATATCACGGCTTTTATAAAAAAACAAGACAAAAAAAGGTGGAAGACCAAAATTTACAATCTCAAGAGAAACATTTATATATGAGAATTATCATAAATTACATTGCTAACTTACATGGTTAGATTTACATTTTTTTTCTATATATTTGCGGTGTTAGTCCAGCCTGGTTAAGATACTGCCCTGCCACGGCAGAGACCTGGGTTCAATTCCCGGACGCCGCATCGCGGCTGTAGTATAGCCTGGTTAGTACTTGGGCCTTCCAAGCCTAAAGCCTGGGTTCAAATCCCAGCAGCCGCATTTTCACAGGTAACCTTTTTTTGCATGCTTAGATATTTATTTTCCTATAATTCTTTAATATAATCCTAATAACTTTTTATATTGTAAGACTGATTTCTTATTTTTAAGATTATTTTATTATTAAGATTAAAATTTAAACATGTTTAAGTTCACTATATTTTATAAATAAAGAAAATCAAAAATTTTCTAACTTATAAAATCAGAGATTTTATAAATAAATAACCTTTTTATATATTTTTTTATCTATTTATTATTAATATATTTGAAAAAATAGAAAAAGATTAAAAGAACAAGTTATTCTAATTTAAGAAAGTTTAATATTAATTCTATGGTTTGATTACACATGACATTAATTGATTTAACTCACAAATTAGAGGATAATATTTCTGTCTTTCCTGATGATCCTGAGTTTAGATTAAAAACACAATGCTTCAATAAGGAATATCGTCTATCTGAACTTAAATCTGGGCTTCATAGTGGAACTCATATAGACTCACCATACCATTATATAAAAAATGGGAAAAAAGTATTTGAAATAGAATTAAATGATCTAATGGGCAAAACAGATATTTTAAGCCTTGAAAACACAACAAATAAAGAAATAGCTATTGAGTCTCTGAAAATCCCAGAAAATACAGAAAAAATTATTATTCTAAAAACAGGTTGGTTTAAAGAGTGGACGAATAAAAATTATTTTAAAGAAAATTTTTATCTATCAAAAGAAATAGCTAAATTATTTATAGATTTAAAAATAAAAGGAATAGCTATTGACACACCTAATGTTGATAAGTATGGTGAAACAACTATTCATAAACTATTACTTAAGAATGATATTTGGATAGTTGAAAACTTAACAAACTTAGATAAAGCAAATGAAGATAAATATTATGGATTTTTCATTCCATTAAACATCAACAGTGAAGCATCATTCACACGTTCTTACCTCAAACTTTTAAAAAAATTTTGATCAAAACTTATATATAATTAATATTGTTCAATTATTAAATAATATACTTTATCAAAAGGAAAAATCATACAATGAGCTATAAGACTATTTTAAAAGTAATAAAACCAAATCAAATTGAAAAAAATAAAGTTAAAGATATTGTAAATAAGATTATCAAAATTATTGAAGAAAAAGCTCTGGATGAAGGTTGTAAGGTTAAAGTTCAGCTAACTGGTTCAATAGCTAAGAACACATGGATTTCTGGAAGTGCAGATATTGATATTTTCATAACTTTTCCTCTTGAAGTTGAAATTGGAGAACTTAAAGAAAAAGGATTGAAATTGGCTTACTACTGCAATGAAGTTTTAAATGGGAGAGCTACTGAACAGTATGCTTCACACCCATATTTAAAAATTAATGTTGATAATTATACTGTGGACATTGTTCCAGCATATGATATTGAAGATACTTCTCAAATGAAGTCAGCTGTTGATAGAACAACATTACACACGAAATACATAGTTAAAAATCTTAGCGATTATCAAACGGACGAGGTTTTACTACTTAAAAAGTTTATGAAGGAAACTAAGGTTTATGGATCAGAATTTAAAACTGGTGGTTTTGCTGGGTATCTATGCGAACTATTAATATTAAACTACGGGTCTTTTGAAAACACATTAAAAGAAGCGAGTAATTGGACCCCGCAGACATCAATAGACTTAGAAAATTATGGAACATCTAAATCATTTAAGGATTATTTAATAGTTATAGACCCAACAGATAAAAATAGGAATGTTGCTGCTTCACTTACAGAAGAAAAATTATATGATTTTATTTTTGCTTCTCGAAATTATATTAAAAACCCTAAAGAAAGCTATTATTTCCCACTTAAGAAAATAAACATCAGAAAAGAAGAGATTATAAGACAGTTTGAAGAGAAAGAAACTAAAATACTTTTTATTTCATTTAAAATTCCAGATATTCCAATTGATAATATTTATCCTCAACTTAAAAAAACATCAGACTCATTAAAAGAAAAATTAGAGGAAATAGGATTTAAAATTGTTAAGAATAGCTATTGGAGTGATGAAAATGAAATAGCTATTTTAACTTTGGAATTTGATACTTGGACTCTTGGAAGCTATGAAAAAAATATTGGTCCAAAGATTTGGTATAGAAAGGCATCTGAACAGTTTGCCTCTATTCATAAAAATGTTTTCTTAGAGGATGGATTTTTAGTTGAAAAAAGAGAAAGAAGGTTTAAAACACCTGAAGATTTTATCTGCAATGTTCTAAGAGAGGACAAGATTAAAGTTTTAAAAATAGGTAAAAATCTTAAAGATAACATCCTTGGTGGATACAGGCTATTTGATATATATGATGATATTTTAGAAGATGAAACATTCTTAGATTACTTAGATGACTACCTACATCCATCACAGCACTTGAAAAGATGATTTAAACACCTTAAAGTTTAATCTAATCAAACTCAAAAGTTTCTAAATCAGAATATATGGGTCCATTTGATGTTAATTCACTTTTCTTTAAAGATAGTTTGGAAATTTTCATTTCACCAATTTCCAGGTCTTTAAATTCATTAATCAGATTCTTAACTTCTTTTCTATTTTTTGAATTCCTCATTCTACCAATTGTTAAATGACTTTTAAAATCCTTATCCTTTTTAAATCCTAAATTATTAAATTTTGCATTTAATCTATTAACAAGATTTAAAAACTCATTATTTTTTGAAGTGCCGATCCATATAACTTTAATATGATCTTCATTTGGAAAAGTTCCTAAACTGTTAATATCTAATTCAATAGGTTTAAAATCCTTTAATATATCTTTAACAACTTCAGATATTTTTGAAATCATATTTTTATCAAGGTCTCCAAAGAATTTAAGGGTAAAATGAAGGTTTTCCTTTGAAACATATTTAATATCTGCATTTGTTGTTTTAAGTTCTTTTTGAACATTTAAGATATTGGATATTAAGTTTTCATCTATATCAACAGCTAAAAATGTTCTTAGTTTAGAGTTGTTATTCATAAAATCATTTTTAAAATTGATTGATGTTTTTTTTAAATTATATTCTCTAAATTTATATATTCTTTTTGTAAGTTAAGTAAATGGTTAATATAATAATTTTCATTTTAAATATAAGGCACATAATTTTTAAATTAAGATAAATATTTATGTTATAACTAATAAAATTTAAATAGTTATCTATTTTATTTAATGAGAGAAAACAAGAATTCAAGAATGTATTGATTATTAATTTATTTTTAGAATACATTAAAAGTGTGTAATCATTGATAATGTAATTTTTAGTGGTAATTTACGGCATAAATGTAATATGTTTTAAATAACATTGTCATTATGTAGCATTTGTAGATATATGGATGGAGATATTAGGATGGAATTTAATTTTAAACATAAAATTAATGGTCAAGATTTAATAATAGCTATTGCTCAAGATTATAAAAGTTTGCAGGTCTTAATGGTTGCTTATATGAATAAAGAGGCATTAATAAAGACTTTAAAGACTAAAAAAGTTCATTATTGGAGTACTTCACGAAATTCATTATGGTTAAAAGGTGAAAGTTCAAATAACTTTCAATATCTTAAAGAAATCTTAGTTGATTGTGATATGGACAGTGTATTATTGAAGGTTAAGCAAGTTGGTGGTGCGTGTCATATGGGATATAATTCCTGTTTTTTTAGAAGGATAGACACGGGTAAAATAGCTGAAAAGTCCTATAATTTAGATGATATGAGTGACGAGGATTTAAACATAATTTTAGATAAAGTTTTTAATCCTGATGATGCATATTAAGTATAGTTGATGATCTATGAAAGTTAAACAGATGAATGTTAAAAAGAATATGAGTATTGATGAGTTAATATCTGAATTTGAGCTTTCTGGTGTTTTAGGTGCTGGTAGGGTTGGGAAAGCAACAAAACTTTTATCAGAAATGATTTCAGATGAAGATACTAAGATATTTTTAAGTATGGGAGGACCACTTGTTCCAGGAGGATTAAGGAATATTATTGTTCAAATGATTAAAAACAAACAAATCGATGTTTTAATTACAAGTGGAGCTAACATAACCCATGATCTTCTTGAAGCATTTGGTGGAAGTCATTATAGAGATTGTGGCTTTGATGATGACCTTCTTAATCATAAAGGAATAGGTCGTATTGGTGATATTTATACTCAAAATGAGGATTTTGAAGTTTTTGAAAGAGAAATAACCAATATATTTAGTGAAATAGCTATTTCTCATCAACTTATATCTATAAGTGACTTAATTGGAGAAATTGGAAAAAGAATTGAAGATAAAAATTCAATTTTAAGGGCTGCCTATGAAAATGATGTTAGTATATTTTCGCCAGGACTTGTGGATAGTATGTTAGGTTTACAGTTATGGATGTTTACTCAAGACAATGATTTGACAGTGGATGCTGTTAAAGATATGCACATTTTATCTGATTTAGTTTTCAAATCAGAGCATGTTGGAGTCGTTATTTTAGGTGGAGGTCTTCCAAAACATTATACTTTAGCTTCTAACCTTCTTAAAGGCGGAGTAGATTCAGCTATTCAAATAACAATGGATAGAAGTGAAACTGGAAGTTTAAGCGGTGCTCCACTTGAAGAAGCAAAATCTTGGTCTAAAGCAAAAGTAGGGTCAAATTTGGTAACTGTAATCGGTGATGTGACAATCCTTTTCCCATTGATATTGGTTGGAGCTATGGATAAAATAGAAAATTAAATACAAATATTTTTATTAATAAAATTAAGATGAAAAATTATGAATCCAATTATAATAGCTATTCTTTATGGATTATCAGGTTTTTTAATGAAACTATCTGATGATGAATATGATGAAAACAATGATAAAATAATATCCTCCTTATTGGGGATATTCGCAGGTTTAATCTGTGGATTTTTAGCAAGTCATGATACAAACGCTACCTACATATTTTTAGGAATTCTTATAGCTGCTTTATTATCTTTAAAGATAGATGGAATTCACCATGTTGTCACTTTAATAACTTTCACAACAACTTATCTTTTCTTTGGTTTAATTAATTTGAATATATTTATTTTAGCTATTTGTGTAGTATCTGCTTTTATTGATGAGATTGGAAATGATAAAGAATATATCTACAAGAGAAGCAGGTTTTTTAAAGTTTTTTTTGATTATAGATTCACAATGAAAATAGCTATTTTCTCACTATCTGTTTTAGGATTAGTAAATATATTATATGGATTTGAAATAAGTTTTATAGGTTTTTTAGCACCTGAAACTATTGTTTACTTCTTATTATTTGAATTATCTTATGAAACAGCTCGCAAAATTTCAAAAATATAATGATAATTCTTGAATAATAAATAGAAAAAGAAAATAAATTAAAAATAGTTTTTTTATAATCCAAATGATTTCTTTAAAAGGTCACTATTTACATAACCTGCTTTAAATAATTCTCCAGTTCTTAAATCGTTAATAACAACTTCAGCAGGAGCAAACATTCCCTTATCAATTTGATAGAAGTCAAAATCAGCTTCTTTGAAAACATCGAAGAAAGGTTTACCGTACCCATCAGCAGCAGATGAAGGTAAATTTTCAGTTAACTCTTTAATATCGTCTCCTTCTTCAGATTCAATATAATAATAGGTTCTTCCTCCAAAGAGAACAGCATCATTAGTTTTTCCCATAGCTTTTAAAGGGTCAGGATCAATAGGTGCTATTGGAGCTGAACCAGCTGCAAACTTAACTTTTTTCACATCAAAGTGAAGAGCCTCTAACATTTTATATGTTCCATTTTCAACAACTCTTCCAGCTATTTGAATAGAACCAACCAAGGAAGAAGTTGGAGCCACAAGAAGATAGACATTTTCTGGTTCAACATTAGATTCTTTAGCTATTTGTTCAGCAACTTTTTCATCAGGTAACTTATCAGCTTCTAAAGTTAAAATAGCTATATCCGTATCATCTTCATAATCTATTTCTTTGTAGGTTTCTGCAGGCTTTTTCGCCAATGCTCTTGCAGGACCAGAACCTAAAGCAAAAAAATCACCAACACTAACAGACCAGCCAGCTTTTTGAGCTCCTAAAGTTGAAATAGATGGGAAATCAGTTTGAATGCTGACAATTGGTAAGGAAAAATTATTTGATAAGTCTCCTGGAACTGAAACTTCTACTTGAGCCAAACCTCCAAGACAAATTGCAGTATAAAGTTCACCAGCAGCAAAACTACCTGAGACATTCACACCACAATCTATAATAGTTGCACCATTATTCAATTGGGAAACACTAACATCAAGCTCCTCTGCATCTTCAATTAATATATCAACAAATCTTTTAGCTTCTATATTTACACTAACCATATTTTTTTACCTCGAATAAATTTAATTTTTGAAATTGATTATAAAGTTATTATATTTTATCATTATAATATTTTTATTTATTATATTTAAAGATTTATCTATAATTCTTTTTTAATAATTTATTGAATATTTTTATTTTTACTTGTAAATAATTATAGATATTAAATGTTAAAGATGTCTTGTTTTATCCACATAAAGATAAATGCTGTTTCTCAGTTTCCTGAATGATTGGACACTTATTGACAACTCTTGTAATTCAGTTTCCATTTAAGATTTCTTTTTCATTTCATTAAATTTGCATTTAACTTCTTTATCAGCGAAAGCAACACCTAAAAAGATTATATTGTATTTTAGATATTTTTCATAGTATTTTTTGTTTTTGATTTGGTTTAGTGCTTCATTTATTATGGCATCGATTTTGTTTGCATCTTTACTAAACTTGATTTTGATTATAAAAGCTTCATTGTCGATAATTAAAGCAGCATCCATTCTTCCTTTATCTGTAACTATTTCACCATCAATTTCAAAACCTAATAAATTTAACCATAAAAGAAATATTGAGTGATAATATTTTTCTTTGTTTACATGTAGTTGGTAAGGAACATTAGCAATCATCTCACGAAGATTCAGATTTAAGTTTTCACTATCTTTATTAAAGAAATTTGCTTTCATCCTGTTTCTTAAGCTATTAATATCATCCAATGGATAATTAACACATAAATTTAGCAGATATTTGACTAAAGAATCTTTAACTTCTCTATTTGGAATGCTTAATAGATAATTATCCATTAAATCAATGACTTTTATTTTTTTTATTGTTAAATATCCTGATTGGAACATCAATGGGATGATTGGAATGTTTTCAGGGTCATAGCTATCAGATATTTCTGAGCCAGATTCTACTTCAGTGAATATTTTATTTAGCTCTGAGTTTCCTTTTAATGTTTCTATAAGAAAAGTTGGTGTTCCAGTTTCAAACCAGTAATTATTAAATCTCATTTCATCAAATAAAGATAATATAGAATTTGGATTATAAAGAAAATTCTTACCATCCAACTATAACCATTGTACATATCTTTTACACTTTTTAAAATAGTTTTTTCATTCATCCCATATTTTTCACCAAGAATAGGAATAAAATCTTTAAAATAAGATTCTAATTCCTCCTCAGTATATCCACAAATAGTAGAAAAATTATTTGAGAGTGTGAAATCTTTAGGACTGTTCAAACCAGAAAATATTGATGTATCAACGAATTTTGTGACTCCTGTTATGAATACAAATCTGAGGTTGTCGTCTTGACTTTTTAGGATTTGGTAAAAGTCGTGCAAGATTTCTTTCACTCCATCACGGACATCAGGATGTGAAATATTATCTAAGATTGGTTTGTCGTATTCGTCAATGAGAACAACAACTTTTTTGTTTTGGTTTTTGTGTAGTTTTTTTATTAGTTCTCCGAATTTGTCGTTGTGATTTTCATAATTTAATTTTATGTTATTTTCTTCGGCTAATTCTGTTAGGAATATGTTTAGGGATCTTTTTAGTTCTTCTACTGTTTTATGTGATCTTTCACCTAAGTCTATTCTAATCACTGGATAGATTTCTTCCCAATTCCATTTATCGTAGATGTATAAGTCTTTGAATAGTTTTTTGTTTCCTAAAAATAGGTTTTCGAGTGTGCTGATTAGTAGTGATTTCCCGAATCTTCTTGGGCGTGATAAAAAATATGATTTTTCATTTTTTGCAATTTTGAAGATGTCTTTTGTTTTATCCACATAAAGATAATTGTTGTTTCTCAGTTTTCTGAAGGATTGAACACTTATTGGCAATTCTTGTAGTTCAGTTTCCATTAAAAATCCTCAATTATTTATTAATAGTCATTCTATATTTTATTTTATATATATTAATATTCGAACTCATATTTTATGTAACATTATGAACATTTTTAAAATAACTAAATGCTATGCCATAAGTCTTTTGTTTTAAATCAAGTAGTTTATTAAATTATTTTCATATAATTTAATCATGTTTTGTAATTTAATATGATAAAAAAATCAATTATTTTAGTCTTAAAAATAAATTAATTGTTAATATTAAGCAATGCTGTCAATTTAATAAATTTTATTGAAAATTTATTTGTTATTAGATCTTTATAAAAATACGACACTGTAAAAAATTCAGTGGGTGGCATGTTAATGCCGACTGAGAAATAAATCCAAAAAAGTTGTATGAACATGATATTTAAATAGGAGAAAGGATAACAATTAATATCATGAAAATACAAGAAATCCAATCTCCAAATAGTAATATTGTCTCTTAAATATATAACTTTAACGGTACTGGTGATTCGTCTTAAAAGACGATAAATTGTACTTAGAGAACAATTTTGACTTATCATCCCATCAAAACTTTGAACAGTTAGTTGGTAGAGAATTAGAGTTAATACTACACAGATATGATCCAGTGTGTCCAAAATGTGGCTCACACATCGCTGCTAAGTATGGTAAAGCGAGGTACTCATTAATAAGAACTATTTAGTTAAAGTAACCATATATAGTTGTAAATGTGGAGGTTTATACAGAATGCCACTAAACTAAATTCGCAGATAAATTTTGATTTACACACACGATGTTAAAAAGATGGGGTTAACTGTTAATATTCTTTGAACATGTATCTTAATGAACTCAGGAAATATTATGGTAAATTGAAGATAAAAGGCAAAAGAGAATTATTCTAGTAATTACTGAAAATCCTTTGGATTACTGAAAATCCTTTGGATTTTCATAATTACAAAAATTAAAAATTTTTGGTAATTTTTGGTAATTTATGCTTTTATGATGAGCAGTATATACATGCTTGGTGGAGTTAAATACTACCTTTTAATTATTTGATATATGAACTCAAATGTACTGGTTGACTATCATATAAGCGACAATATAGGAAAAGAAGAAATAACAGATTTTATTAAGAGTATCCACACATTCAACAAAAGAGAATTTCATTAATTACTGATGGAAAACATATAGTATAAAAATATTGCTGATGAATTAGGATTTATACATAATTTATGCATCTTTCATATTATAAAAAGATGTTCATAAAGATTGTACAGATAAAGCAGTAAAAAGTTTAGATGAAAATCAAAAAGCCGAATACTATGATGCAGGCGAAATAATATTAGAAATATGACCTTCTAAGTCTTATAAAAAAGCAAACAATGGATTTAAAAATTTGATGAAGAATTTGGATAAAATACCAAAGGAATTTGTTAATCTTGTGGGGGCAAGATCAAATCTATTGTCAAGACAAAATAATTTAGTAAAACTTTAAAAATGAGTTTTCAGGAAATCGAAGGATTATTCAGTTGAAATTTCACTAAATACGATTCTAATGAAAAATTATCAATAATAAAATCAATACTAAAATGGAAAGAATAAATTTGTCATGACACTATGCTTTCAAAAGTTTACAAGCCCACCTTCAATTTGATTTTCTACCAACCACAAATAATAAATTAGAAAATTACTTTGGTGTGACTTTGTCTCGTCATTTGAAAAAGTTATATAAGACTATTGAAAGTATTGAAATTTATTTAGACTTCGAGAGTTAAATGGAATCAAAATCACGGAAAAAATATTACATCCATTGAATTTTTTACATAGTCAAAATTTTTTTATTTTGAACTTAGATAATCTTCGATTATCTTTATCTAGGTTTATGTGCAATACTACTACTTGGATCAATAATAAACATGGATTTAAGAGTCCTTTTAAAGGAGAAAAGCTTATTCATAATTGTAGTCCAATTAAGTCCACGGTTCACATACTTAATAAACTCTCTATAATCAAAGTTAATATCATTAAGCATAAAATTAAATTGCAAACATTTAAAATCATCACCACCTATACACATAGTAAGATTATCAATTTGAAGAGTTCTATCACAAATAAGTTTAACAAAATTATGCTGCATAAACTTAACATCATACACAATCTTACTAATAATATCAGTCTCATTGCATATAAGATAAATAAAATTATTCCATGCATCATGTTTACGAGTAAGTATGATAGTATCAATAACCTTAAAATCATGATTAACCTTAACTATAAAATCATGAAAAACATTAATTTTAGGAAAACTAATCATAAAATCAACAATAGTCTCAAAAGAGCATTTGTATCTTATGATTGTGTTCAGAAAACTACAGAATCTATGCATCATATTCTCATCACATCTAGAAAATTTTAAAAGAACATCCATAAATAGACTATCATACTTAGCATTCACAATCCCAATAAAAGCTCTATCGCATTCAAAAATATTTATAAGAATATTTATAAAATTATCAGAAAGAAGATAACCCCTATTTATAAGCGAAGTAAGAGCACGATTTTCAACTTTATTTATAAGAGTAGCAAATCTATCATGATTAAATCCATTTGAATTCATAAGATCAACAAATCGATGATGACCCTTTTATATACTGATGTTTTTGTGATAAGGGTATGTTAGTAGCTCTTTTAATGACCATATGTGGTCTGTTAATCCTATAGACATCATTGGAGTTATTTTATCATATTTTTTCCACACATTATCCTTTAT
>JAISTD010000108.1 GCA_031272765.1 Candidatus Methanovirga australis
CCATATAATTCTTCATCGATGGATATAACATTGTCAACTTCGGTGTAGGCAATAAAATAAATACCTTTTTCAAAGTTATGAATCTTTTTTTCAAAGGTAGTAAAAATGATAATTTTATCGTTGGGACTAATTTCTTTCATTTCATTTGAATCTTTAGATTTAAATTTCAAAATTGAATTTTCTTTTTTAGCACCCAAATATCTTTTAGTTTCCATGTCTTTATTAAAGTTTAAACCTTTATCTACATCCTTTAAATGTTCAAAAAGAATTCCATGAATCCAATAATTTGTTTTTTTATTTTTGTAATCTTCATTTCTTTTTTTAATTATGTAGTTAGCAGTATTTTCATTAATTGAACTTGATTTACTTTCAAAATTCTTATTAAAATCATCTAAGCTTATTTTAATCACCTCTATTAGTTAAGTACTTTAATTTATATAAATCAAATCCTTCAATACTTAAGCGGATGCATCCAGCTCTATTAATTAAGTACTTTAATTTATATTGAATAAAGAAATCAATGTAATCCTACATATTTTAATATTTTTTTTCAATTTGATCTTCTTCTAAAATTTCTTTACTTTTGTTGAAACATTCATTTTTTATATTATTTGAAAAATATATATTATAGTGTCAAGACAAATTAATTTAGTAAGATTTTAAAAAATAAGTTTTATGAAATCAATATTTATCAGATAGAATTTCATTAAACACAAGATGTCTAACAATTAGACAATATAAAAAATTCAATGGGTGGCATGTTAATACCGACTGAGAAATAAATCCAAAAAAGTTGTATGAACATATATATTTAAGTAGGAGAAAGGATGTTAAGTAATATCATGTTAATTAAAGAAATCCAATCTCCAAATAGTAATATTGTCTCTTAAATATATAATTTTAACTGTACTGGTGATTTGTCTTAGAAGATGATAAATTGTACTTAGAGAACAGTTTTGACTTATTAGTCCATCAACACTTTGAACAATTTAGTTGATAGAGAATTAGAATTAATTACTGAAAATCTTCGATTACTGAAAATCCTTTGGATTACTGAAAATCCTTTGGATTACTGAAAATCGAAGATTTTCATAATTACAAAAATCGAAGATTTTTGGTAATTTTCATAATTACAAAAATTGCAAAGCAATTTTTGGTAATTTACACAGATTTTGATCTGGTGTGTCCAAAATGTGGTTTGCATATTTTTTATATTATTAAATTCCAAAAATTTATTTAAAAATAATTGAATATCCATAAATAAACATACCATTCACTATATACATTTATTGTTAATCAAAAAAGTTAAAAGTCAAAATATAAAAATTGATAGCAAAAATAAGAGATTAACAGACAAAAAAAGGAAATTAAAAGTTAAAATCGCATGATTAGTAATTACTTAAAATCAAATTGTTGCTAACTTCGCATCTATAAATGGGATATTGTTATCATTAATGACAGTAGCATTTGCCATTTTAAACTCATCATGATTTTGAATAGCTAAAGTAAATATTGCATTAACAAGTATTTGATACTCAGTAACCTTAACTATTAAATCTATACTGTTAATATTTTTAAGACTTTCAACAGTAGTATTCAATACATGGGAAGTGTTTATTATTTCTAAACCTATAATTTCGCCTTTTTTAGTGAAGTCTAATACAATATTGTCAGTTAATGAAGTAGCTTTTGGGTTTGGATGATCTTTAACTTGAATATATAATGCATCAACTTCTGAATCGTAATCGTAATTTAGTATTTTTTCATTGAACATTACAATTTACTCCTTTAATTTAGATTTGGACTCTGGAAAAGTGGTTATTAATGTCATGGCAATTTAATATTTTGGATAAATTTATATAATAATAAAATTTAAATAAAAATAAATTATTGCTTTATTTAATTAAATTTTAAGATAACTGAATATAATGATTAAAATTAATACAAAGAAGATTGGTTCTTAATAAGCCATAGTAAAGAGTCGAATCAGTGGTAATTACTGCATAATTATATTTTTTCTTGTTAGCATTTTTCAAAAATTCATCTAAATGGAGAAATATATTATTCACAATCTCCTTTCCATATTTTCATTTTCTTTATATCTCCACTTTCAGAATCAACGAAAAAAGTTTTGTAAGCACGTTTTACTCCCCTAAATAAAGGATTCATAGCTTGTTCAAGATTATTATTCTTTTTTATTTCATCCCAACCTAAGGTGATAATCCAAAATTCCTCATTATCTGAAAGTTCAATTTCTTCCACTCTCAAATCAGGTAATTGTTCATAAACATCTCTTATGTAATTGATTGAACTTTCAATAGCTTGTTTTGTATCTATCATATTATTCCATAAATATATTTATCATTAATTAATTATAAATATTTTTGTTTTAAAGGAGGTTGTCAAAAAGTGTGGAGGTTTTCGTGAACACCCATGTTTCATATAAGCAAAAATAAAAAATTTTCTAATTTAAAACAAGTTTTAAATAAAGAAAACCATGAAAATTGAAAAACCTCCACAAAAGTTTACAACCTCTTTTAAAGTTTCTGTTTATATTTATTTCTTTAAAAACTGTATAATTTATTTTTTTTAAAAATATTATTTTAATATATGTTATTATATCGATTTTAGTATTATGTCTGTTCGTGCATAAAATTGATCTTAAATAGTTCACTTATTTTCAAATAAAATTTTCTCAATATTATCTCTAAAAATATTATAATTAAAAATATAGTCAATTTTATTCAATGCAGGTTTTAAAGTCGTGAACATTTTTCTCCATCCTAAACCATCAGTAATCCAGATAAATGTCATGCCAGAATTAGAAATACTGTCCTGTAAATCTATGTATGCATGTGCAACCTCAATAGGCTTACTCCCAGTACTATTATAAAAATTACATTCAAAAACAAATTTAAGAATATTATTTTTATAAATAACATGATCAAATCGCTTATTTCTTCTAAGTTTAATATTTTTATCCTCAGCAACTAATTTATACTCTTCCTTATCTTTAATAGTTTCATTCAATGTATCTCCTACAAGTTTTTCAAATATATGTCCACTTCTATTTTTACGAGCATTTGTATCTAATCCTACCTCAGTTCCAGTCAAATAAGAGTACAAATCATTAATTTCACTGAAAAGATTTAATAAACCTGTTTTTTTAGAAAATTTTATTATTTCATCCATTTTAAAGTATCTTTTAGAAAAATCTATATTTTTAAAAGTTTTATCATCAGCATCTAAAATACCTATCTTTTTGTCTCTGATCGCTAAAATCATTGGTAAAACAGGAACACATTCTGGATATTTTTTTAATATCTCAATGAATTTTTCACTAATACTTGTTGAAGATATTTTAGTAAGACTATTTAAAATATTAATTTCTATTAAATAATTTTCAAGCTTAGAAAAAACTTTATCCCAATCAATGAAAAAATCATAAGTTCTATTAGTTTCTAAAAGACTATCTAAAAAATATTGACTGTAATTTTCCAATGATTTGTAACCTAACTTTGAATAGTTTGACATTTTTACACTCCATAGTTCTGATATTAATAATTTTTAATCAATAGTTCATTAATAGCTCCTCTTTTTTTAGGATCAGAATTAATAAACCTTTTTGCTTGAACTCTTTGAATATGGTGTTTGGAGTATAAATCATCGAAAAAATGATCATCTATATTCTCATTTTTAGGGTCAGAATTACTTAGAATAACTTTTGCACCTTTTTTTGTTATTCTATCAAAATATTCTGCTAATCTATCTGCTGAATATCTGTAAACTCGTTTTGTGAGTAACTTGTAAAATTTGAAGTTTTATTCAATGGTCTGTATGGAGGATCAAGATACACAAGTGAATTCTCAGTTATGTATTTCTCAGATGCTTGAAAATCATTGTTAAAGATTTGGGTTATTTTTAAAGCCTTAGAAACATTTTCAATATTCTTTTCATCTAAAATTTTAGGGTTTTTATACTTTCCCATTGGAACATTGAATTCTCCTTTCTTATTTAATCTAAAAAGTCCATTAAAACATGTTTTATTTAAAAAAATTGTTTGTGATGCTCTTTCAATATGATTCTCATCATATTTTTCAAAATTAAACCATCTAAATCTTCATTGAATTTTTTTCTAATATTCAAAAAATATTCTTTCCTTCTATCTTGATCTCTTTTTAGAAATTTATCCGAATGTTCAACTAAAAAATCAATCAAAGCATTAGAATCCTCTTTTATGACATTATAAACCAATATTAACTCTTTGTTAATATCAAAAAGAAGTGCTTTTTTAACTGTATAATTACTTACCAGATGAAAAAATATTGCTCCTCCTCCAATAAACGGTTCAACATAACAGTCTATTTTTTTATTATTTTTAATATCTTGAGGCAATATTCTTTCAATTTCATTGATAAGTTGAGTTTTGCCACCAACCCATTTTAAGAAAGGTTTGACCTCAATTATTTCATTACCATCTAAATCATATTGCGACATAGTTATTTCCTTTATGATTTTAAATTAATATTTCTTATGTATAAAATATTTAGAATTTTAATCAATCTAATATTTAGCTATTAATAATTTATGTGCTATTAAATCCAATTAATTATAATCAAATTAATATTTACTCAATAAATTTTTTATAGTTATCTATTAAACAAAGTGCCTGATTTATTTGAAAAAATAAAGAGCTTATGATTCTTATTTCATAAGTTTTAAGATATAAATGTATTGTTAATTTAAAAGTACAAATGAGAATTTAGCTTTAATTCCTGATAATTTTTTGAAAAAATCCTTAATTTTGATTTGAAGCAAATATTATTTAGTTAATTTTTTTTATATAACTTTGATTTTTCTTAATTTTTATAAAATATCTTTATTTTAAATATAAAGAATTTTTATCAAGTTAAATTTTATTTAATTATTATTTTTTGCTAAATTTCGGTTTATTACTAAAATAAACTTTTTAAATTTTAGAATTTTGACTTAAAAGCCCATATATTTAAAACTATTGAAGGTATTGAAATTTATTTTGGACTTCGAGAGTTAAATGGGACCAGAATCATAGCAAAAATATTTCGTCCATTGAATTTTTTACATAGATGCTTATTTTTAATTATTTTCCTATGTTTTCTCAAATTATTTAAAGTGAAACCTCGTTGATATGTCATATTTATATTTTATTTACATAATAACTTCATATTAATTTTCTTGAAAGTAATATTTATATATGATATATTCAAAATGTATTAATTGCAAGTAATTAGTTGCATTATATAGAATATGGATTGGAGGTAATTAATGCCAAAAAACATGAAGAACAATGAACTCATTGATAAAAAACACAACTATGAGCATAGTGATGATGAGCATAATGATCGTGAACATGAGTATAATATCAGTAGTAATAATGCCAGTAGAGATAATGAGAATATTGGTGATGTTAAGTCTTTGAAAGCTACTGCGAGTAATATTTTAAGAGACGAAATTTTTAAAGCTGTTTTCAGGAAAAAAACCTCAAAAAAATTATTAGAACGATTAATTAAAAGATTAGTTTCCTTAGAAGTAGAGATAGAGCAAATTTTAAATAGTGAAATAGTAAGAGAGAACGAATTTGGTAAAACAATACTCTTGGATTTAGTATTTCTAACTAAGAATAATGAAATAATCACGCTTGAAATCCAAAACAAAGAAATAGAAGATATGGAAGAGAGAATAAAATTCTACACAGACCGATTAAGCACCATAACCCTTAAAAGAGGCGAAAATTACCGAGACATCAAAAAAATAATCTCAATATCCTTACTAAACCACAAATTTTATAAAAACGAAAAAGAGATATACAAGCATAATTATAAAATAATTAACAAAAGAAACTCTAAAGTATTTAGTAATGACTTATTAGACATCCATATTTTCGAAAAAGCAAATAAGACATTATATGATATAAATAATCTATTAGATGCTTTTTTAATGTATCTGTATGGCTTGTTAAATAAGCAAGAGCTTAAAAACCTAATAAAAAAAGACAAATTCATAAAAGATGTAGAGGAGGAAAGACTAATGTTTTCAGAATCCGAGAGAGAAGAAATTTTAAAAATATCAATAGAAAAGGCAGAAAGAGACCAGCGATCAATACTAACCACAGCAAAAAGAAAAGCCGAAGAAAAAGGAAGAGAAGAAGGAATGGAGAAAGGAAGAGAAGAAGGGAGAGAGGAGACTATGTTTGATTTTGCAAAAAAACTCAAATCTACTGGCGAAACTCTTCAAAGAATAAGCGAACTAACAGGAGTCCCAATAGAAAAAATCAAAAACATTTAACCCTTTTCTTTTTAAACTCCACATAAAATAGTTAGATATTAACTCCCTATTATATTAATATCTATTATCAAATATACGAGTAGATTTCTTTTCATTGCGAGGTAAGTCTTTAAATCCTACTGAAATTACTTTGGGAGTGAAACCTAATCTGTCTTTGAATCTATTTACTATGTCTCTTTCAAGTTTTCTAATATCTTCCCCATATCCAAGTTCTGTTTCGAAAAATAGTGTTAATATATCTCTACCGTTTAGATGGTCTATTATGATTTGGTATTCACTACTTGCTCCTTCTACTTCAGATAATATCTGATCCACACTACTTGGATAAAGTATGGTGCCTTTTATTTTTATCATATCATCTGATCTGCCAATAAGAGTATCAATTCGAGGATAAGCAAGTCCACAAGGACAATTATCTTCGATTTCCCTTGTTAAATCATGGGTACGGTATCTTATAAGTGGAGCACCTTCTTTTTCTAATGTTGTGATTACAAGTTCTCCAACTTCCCCTTTCTTTACTTTTTCATTGGTTTTAGGATCTATAATCTCATAAAAAATATAATCATCCCACATATGCATTCCAGACTCATATTTACAACTTATCCCTATTCCTGGCCCATATATCTCAGTAAGCCCATAGATATCATACAATTCAACACCAAGTTCATTAGCTATTCTCTCTCTCATCTTCTTTCCCCATCTTTCAGAACCAATAAGTGCTTTTTTAAGATGAATATCCTTTTTAATAGAATGTTTTTCAATTTCTTCTCCAAGCAAAAGAGCATAAGATGATGTGGCTGTTAGAATTGTGGATTTCAAGTCTTTCATCATTTTCAATTGTTTTGATGTGTTGCCTGGTCCTAATGGTATGGTCATCGCACCTAATAGCTCAGCTCCTAATTGAAAACCTATTCCAGCTGTCCATAAGCCATATCCTGGTGTTATGTGAACAATATCTTTGTTAGTCACTCCTGCAACTTCATAACATCTTTTTAACATTTTAGCCCAATCTTCAAGATCTTTTTTGGTGTAAGGTATTATTACTGGTGTTCCAGTTGTACCAGAAGAAGAATGTATTCTAACAATATCTTTATTATCTACTGCAGATATTCCCATAGGGTAAGAGTCTTGCAAGTCTTTTTTTCCTGTAAAAGGTAATTTTTGAAAGTCTTCATAACTTTGAATATCTTCACCATTAATTCCATCAAGATGTTTTCTGTAAAACTCACTATTTTTAGAATGTTCAATGGTTTTTTGAATTTTTTTGAGAATTTCTGGATTCATATCCACAGTATCACTTTATTTATGAGAATTTCTAAAGAATAGCTATTAACAAGTTAGTATTATAAAAAATAAGAATTAAGTGGGAATTAATTTAAGCTATTTCAAGAGAAGTAATTTAATTATTAAGAAATAGCTATTAATAAGTTATAATGTTTTGAGAGGAGCTTTAGCACCACATGCTGAGCATTTTAGGATGAATATTCTTCCTTCTCTTATTATTTGTGTATCTGGCCTATTACATTCTTGACAATAGACAAATTTTTCAATATATTCATCAATTCTTTCATTTATTAAATAATGGGTAAATTTACCTTGCATGATAGCCCTACTACCTTCTATATTTCCTGCAGTTCCTAATTCTCTTAATAAGAACTTTAGGACATGTTGTGGGTCTCTATTTAAACTTTCAGATATCTCTTTAAAGTTTTTAATGAAAGTTCTATTTCCTTGTATATCTGAGTATGCTCTTGGAACAACAAACCTTTTTGTTTCAAAAATTTCTGGGGGTAATTGGTCAATTGCTCTTGTTAACAAATCTTCATATTTTTCCATAATATCTTCACCTGATTGAATAATTGTTGATTTAATAAATTTTATTCTAATAATTTGATAAAATATTGATTCATTATATACTATTTTATTAAAAAAAGAATACAATAAGTTTAAATTAATTTATAACAATATAATATAACTCTTTAACAGTTTATTAAATATATACTTAAGATGTTTTTAAATAATTTTTTAAAATAAAAACTCAATGATATGTTATAAAAATTAGTATAAACTATAAAGTAATATAATGTTAGTAAACTATCATCTTTTAAATAAAATAATTATAATATTAATAATTAATAACATGAATACATTCTTTTTTATAATATATTAAATTTTCGGTAATGTATCAATACCATCAATTTATAAGTTTTATTAAAAATTTGTTCTTATTAAATTCTTTAAAGTTTGATTATAAATAGTATTAATAATTTTTAATATCAAAAAAAACACTTTAAACCAAGAATAACAGAAACTTTTATTCCCTAAGTTCCTCATGACTTCGGAACAACAGGAATTTCATTCCCTAAGTTCCTCATGACTTCGGAACCAAGGATTTTCTAACTTTTAAATCTTCGATTTAAAAAATTATATGGACTTAAATCAAGAATCATTATGATCTGTAGAATAATTTGAATCATCATCATACTCTAATAAACCATAAACCATAAAAGCACTTAATAAAATTAAAACAGCCCAATAAATAATCCTCCAACGACTACCATGAATAAAATCAACAGGAAAAAAACCTAAAGAAAACTGAGAAAAAAACACCAAAACTAAAGAAAACAATAATGAAACACTAACAAACTTTTTACCTTCTCTAAACAACAAAAACAAAGAAAACAAAACAAAAACAACAAGCACAACATATATCATAACAGGAATCATACTACTTGTAATAATGGTGCTTGATCTAACTTCACTTAAAACTTTTACAAGTGGTTGGAATTGAATAAAACCTAAAAAATAAATTAAGTTCAAAATCAAGAAAGGAACCATGGAAAAAACATTGAACCTACTTTTAACATTACCATAAACATAAACCCCAAACACTGCAAAAAACAAGTAAGAAACTATATCCACTTTAGTTATTAATTGATTGAAAAAAATAGCTAAACCCATATAAACCTTACCAATCAATGATGATTGGTAAACATAAAGATGGTTTGGCATCATTGTAAGCAAATATCTTTCTTTGTTTCCAGGTGATAAGAACACAAAAACAGCCATTAAAACACATAAAATAAAACCATAAAAGAAAATTTTAGGAGTTTTAACCTTTTTATAATAATAATAAAATATTATGAATAAATATACTCCAAGAACTAAGCATAAAATCATCTCTTGACTTATCGCAAATAATAATGAAAAGAACACTAAGAAATAAAGAATAAACTTCCTACAAAAAATCACGAGAATAATATTATTCTCATTATTACCCTTATTATCATTATTGAGTATATATTCTTTAATAAGGTGAAAGTGCAGTAATGCGAAGACAAACGGCCAAACATAATTCAGACTCGTGGTTATGTAGCCTGCAAAATTAATATCATAAGCATAAGCACACACATAAAAAATCAACACTAAAAAAACAGCAATACAATTAAAAATAGTTTGTTTTTTAAGGTCAAGATTCTTAAAATCACTGATAAGCAATTTTGGAATCAAAGCACTCATAAGTAAAACCAGACAAGAATCCACAAACATCCAAACCTGAACAGGCAAATTACAAAAAATTGGCAGCAAACAGTCTATTAAAAGTCTTGAACTCCAATGAAAATATCTGTAAATCAGCAAATTATCCCAATTCAGCTGCATCAGCTGTCCTAAAAATGATCTGAATGTGAAATCATCAGGACCAAAATAAGGCACACCAGAATGAAAACAAAATAATAAACCAAAAAAAGCAATAAAAGGAATATAAGTCAAAACAGACAAATTATCCAACTTAAATTTCAAAATAATAACACACAAACCCATAAAAAAAAATAATTAATAATAATATTATCACATTTATTAACTATAAATAATACAATTGTAAAAAATGAATGATCAACATATATTCCCATTTGTTTAATAATATAAATAGTTTTTTTAGTATAATAAACCCTCAAACCTACCCCAAAAAAAAAGAAATGGAAATGAAGAAAACTTCACTTTTCATTTTATATAAATAAGGTTGTCTTTTAGGGGGACGAAAATGAAGGGATTTTACCAAATAATTTTAGCTATTTTCTCTTGTAGTAGTAAACTCCACCAACAATAGCAAGAACTAAAACAAGTATTGGGATGCCAGTCCAAGGCAAACCATCAAAACCATTACCACCTGTACCATTAGTACTATTATTATCAGGGTTAGGTGCAGGATTCACAGTTATTAAGAAATTAGCTGTTGTAGGTAGATACCAAACATTAGACCCTTCAAAACCATTGAAAGAAGCTGTAATATTCATATCTTCTTTAATATTAGTGAAATCATAATAAGCACAACCATCATCAGAAGTAGTAACAGTATAATCCACACCATTAACACTTAAAACAATTAAAGCATTATTCACAGGATTACCTTTACTATCATTCAACTGAAGCTTGAATTTTAAAGAATCACCATTATTAACTGTGGCATTTGATCCAACAATACTTGTATTCAAATCAGGCCTATTATCACCAATGATACTTAAAAAAGTATTCCTACCAAAATAACTAAGTGAAGAATTGAAACCAGTACCCCCCATACCAATATTCACAGTAACATTACCATCATTAGGTATAGGTCCAAAATTACTTAAATCAGTGCTAAAAGGCAAAATACTACCATTAACAACATCCACCTCACCTAAACGAGTACTTGCGAACAATTGGGTATCATTATGAAAAGCTTTAAAATAATAAGGAATACTGGCTAATGTCGGTAACTTACCACCAGACCCAGGAGTAACATCCGCATTAATAGTTATTTGATGAGTGAAACCATCATAAGACCCATAAACGATACCACCCCATCCTCCACTGGTTTGAGTCGGGTTAATATTTTGAGTGCTCGTAACTAAATGAGCCACGGTTAAACCACAAACAAAGAACATACAAACACTTAACATTACCCAAATCATCTTTCTACTCTTATACATAAATTTAACACCTTACAATATCATTTTTTATCTTATATCTCTATAATAACAAATTATAATATGATAATATCTATAATATCCATCATATTACTAACAATAAAGAATATAGATCCAAATCATATTCTCTTCTATAACTCATAATCAATATAATTAAAACAGTATTATACAAATGAAACTTTTTGAGAAATATATGGAAAAACTCTTCATCAGTTTATATGTTATATTTATCATAGTATATAAACATATTCAGTAGATGATGACCCATTAATTTACTGATATATTTATTTATATAGAGTGTTAGAAATTTGGAAAAAATCGAAGAGAAATTCTCTTTTAAAAAAAGTATCGTGTACGGAAAACCTGAAGAAATAAACTATACACGACATTTTCAACAACACTATATTGAACCTAAATTTAAATCTAAGGCAAGATAACAAGAGACTGACCAGAAAAACAATATCCTACTCCAAAAAAAGTATAAAATGGCTTACAATAAAGCTTAGATTTTATATAAAACAGTCCATAATATTCGTTAAAACTCATCATTCCTTGAAAAAAAAAAGAATTTAAAGAAAATTACCAAAAATCTTCGATTTTTGTAATTATGAAAATCCAAAGGATTTTCAGTAATCCGAAGGATTTTCAGTAATTTACCATAATATATTCCTAAGTTCATTGTAAATATGTTTGTCTTGAAGGAGTAACTCCTTGAAAACATCCTATTAATCCAGTGATATTAGTTAAAGACATATGTTCAAAGAATATTTAACAATCATTCCCATCTTTTTAATATCGTGTGTGTAGTTTACAATTTATCTGCGAATTTAGTTAGTGGATGTTCGATTATAAACCATCCACATTTGCAGCGATATAATGGTTTACTTTAACTGGATAGTTCTTATTATATGAATCTGTCGCCTTTATCATACTTAGCAGTAAATGTTCGAGTCACATTTTGGACATTTTGGATCAGAATCTGTGTATATTACCAAAAATCGAAGATTTTTGTAATTATGAAAATCCAAAGGATTTTCAGTAATCGAAGATTTTCAGTAATTAACTCTAATTCTCTATCGCTTAACTGTTCAAAGTGTTGATGGACTGATAAATCGAAACTATTATCTAAATATAGTTTATCGTCTTTTAAGACATATTTCTCAGTACCGTTAACATTATATACTTGAACAGACAAATTACTATTTGGAGATTGGATTTCTTGTATTTTCATGATATTAATTGTTATCCTTTCTCCTATTTATATTTTCATGTTCATATAACACTTATTGTTTTATTTTTTTCATGCTATTAACATGCTACCCATTGAATTTTTTACACAGTCATATTTTTTAACATGCTTATTTACTAATTAATTTATCCTCTGTTTAACAAATAAATATTTTTAAATATCATAGTTGTTATAATTATAATTTTAGATAAAAAAATTTTTTCGTATGGGTTGTAAATAGTTGAATTTTTTGAATATATTTCATTGCAGGGATTAAATGATTAAAATCGAAGAAAATTATAAGAATAGTTTAGATAAAATCAAATTTATAGATTTATTTTGTGGAATTGGTGGATTTAGACTAGCATTAGAATCTTTTGGTGCTGAGTGTGTTTATAGTATTGATATTGATAAACATGCATGTTCTACATATAAATTAAATTTTGGTGATTATCCTATAGGTGATATAACAAAAGAAGATATTGAAAAAATTCCATATCATGATATTTTATGTGCAGGATTTCCTTGCCAAGCATTTAGTATTTCTGGAAAACAAAAAGGATTTGATGATACAAGAGGGAATTTATTTTTTGATATTGCAAGGATTGTAGGATATCATAAACCTAAAATACTACTCTTAGAAAATGTGAAAAATTTAAAAAAGCATGACAAAGGAAATACATTTAGAACAATAAAAAATACCTTAAACGAATTAGAATATAATGTTTATTTTGACATTATAAATGCTAGTAAATATGGTATCCCTCAATCTAGAGAAAGAATATATTTAATCTGTATAAAAAAAGATTTAGATAATCATAATTTTCATTTTCCTCAACAATTAAATGTTAATACTTCATTAAATGATATTTTAATCGATGAAAAGGAATGTGAAGAGTATATAATAAATAAAAAATATGTTTTAGATGAAAAAAAAATTAAGAAATATAAAAAAATTGCACCTCGACCATTGAGAGTTGGCACTGTAAATAAAGGAGGGCAAGGGGATAGGATTTACTTACCTAATGGACATGCTATCACATTATCTGCTGAAGGTGGTGGAACAGGTGCTAAAACAGGACTGTATTTAATAAATAATGTAGTAAGAAAATTACATCCTAGGGAAACAGCGAGATTAATGGGGTTTCCTGATTCTTTTAAGTTTAATCATTCAGTTAGCCAATCACATAAACAGTTTGGTAATAGTGTTATAATTAATATAATCCAATATTTAATTAAAAAAATTGTTGATGATGGGAGTATATACAATGGATAGTGAAAAAGGGTCAAAAATAGCGAAAAACGGATTCAAAAATGAACATGATGTTGCAAAAAAGTTTAATCATTGGAAAGTTGATGTTGATGCACAAAAATGGCTAAAAATAATGGGCTACGATTTAGAAGAAATTGAATATGTTAAAGCAGAAGTTGTTCATGGTTATAAAACTGATGTTCAAGTGCATATTACAATCAAGATAGTTAAGCTTATTGATGCTCAAAATATTCAAGTAAAATTAGTGAGTAATCCAAAAGGATTCAACCAAGTTGATAAAAGATGGGTGGATAAATATGTTGAAATGTGGAATATACCTGAAGACATTTCAATTCTATTAAAACATTTTACTGGAGAATTATTTCCCTACAAAGCTGATGTTAAAAATCCTAGAAGAATGTTCATGAACGAATTTACTGAAGAAGAACAGAACAAAATATTAAATTTTTTTAAGAAGAATAAAACTTTAATTGTCTGTGATATCCTTAAAGGTAGGGGAAAGTTTGCTGCTGAATGGATATTAGTAATTCAGAAAGTAGATAATATTCGTTGGGTATTACTGCCTATTAATGTGGCAATTAATCATTATGGAAATGAAAATGTTGAAATAACAGGTCGGGGCAGTTTAAGATTAGGGAGTATTACAATGCAAAGAAAAGGTGGGGATGGTGGCAGAAAAACAGCTAATATGCTACAATTTAAGATAAATCCTGCAGAATTATTTGATTTAATTGAAATTTAATGTATGGTGGTTTGATGGATATTCTATATTGATTGACAATGAGAGGATCACTGAAAACAAAACGATGAATTTTTAATCTTAAAAAGATGCCCTGACTCCAGAACAAATCTTAATTGTTGGGAATTGTTTGTGGTAAAGTTGACCCTGGAGAAGACTTTGATAAAGCCATTATAAGAGAATTTAGAGAAGAAACAAATCTAAAAATAAAAATAGGCAATTTAATGGGAGCAGTTTAAGAAGATTTCCCACACAAAAGAACTATAGCTTTAATTATGAATGTTGATTTTATATATGGAAATATAAAAATTAGCGATGAACATATCGACTGGAAATGGGCAACTATGGAAGAAATAAAAGAATTAAAACCATCAGGTTGGTTTAAAAAGCTATTAATTGAAAAAAAATCATGAATTATAGCTACTTATTTTTATCATAAATAAAATTGTTAGTAATACTTTTTTCTATATTATTATGCTATTTTGAAGACTTGGCTAAGGAATATATTGACAGTCCCTTATGAACAAGATTATAGTTCAGATATAAAACCAAGATCTTATAGTTAGGGAATATATTAACAGTCCCTTAAGAACTCTCCATAAAAGTTTAATATAATCATCCAGAGTTAAATTTTCATCATATTCTTTTTTAACATTATATGGAGAAAATGTCACCATGAGATGAATGCTATTATTGGTATTTTTTCCATAAATTCACTGGATTTGCAATATAATTTTATTAATGAATTTTTTAGGTACTTTAAACTCACTTATATTAAACTTAGCATATAAATGTATCGATTATTCAACACCCTCCCTGTGGTTTTAATTTGAGTATTAAGGACTCTTTACTGTTTATATGGTGTAATTGATAATATGAACAATAAGATTAATCTTTATCCAGCAGCATAATGTAGGCTATGTTAAAAAGCACGGCGTACAAATTAAATGAATATTGACCAAGATAATAAGTATTGGGAAATACTTCCGCCCATACTATCCACAATCTTTCATAAAAACAAGATAAAAAAAAAGGATGGAAGACCTGAAAATCAATGTTATTATAATACATTGTTATAAAGCATTATATAATCCAAAAAAATCCATGGTTTATACTGATACCTGAATTAGAAATAAGTCTCTGTGACAGAGTCTCCTAAACGAAACATTTCTTGAATGGTCATAATACACCTGATAAAGCTTATAATAATAGTACTTTAGAGAAAAGATTAACAAAATCCAAGTGATGGAATCTATGGTCCATGTATTCAATGAATATAATAGATTAATCTATGGGTTTAGAGTCTGGAAGGAAAATATGATTCAATGCGTAGTATTTAACTTAATCCAACTACCAAAACTCCTAAAAAAATTATACTCCATTTAACAACAGCTATGAAAAAATTAGAAAAAATCCCTAAAAATAACAGCAAAATTAGCCTCAAAAAGACACAATATACAACTTTTCCAATGAAAAAAAAAATAAAAATAATAACAAAACATCATATCAATATATAATCAAACAAGTTTATAAAAATTCTCTATATTTATAATAGTAGCCAGAATCATATTTCTCAACATTAAACTAACTTTAAATAGCCAGTCATTGGTTCATAAATTGCTCCCTTACTTTTAAGTTGTTTTATCATTTCTTTAACTTTTTCCTCACTAAGATTATATTGATCTACCAAGTTACTTGTTAAAATATTAACTGGTGCCTTATCACCATATTCTTCTTGAAGCTCCTTAATTTCTTCAACAACTCTTTGAAGCTTATCCCTCTCGGATTTAGGTGGTCTTCCTTCAACAATATCAATATCTATTTTTCCAGTTTCAGGGTCAACACCTACTTCTCTAAGACAAGTTTGTTGAAGTTGAACAGCTTTTCTTGCATCTTCTGCAAGAACTTCATCTCTAAGTTTAACTTTAGCAGATGCTTCTGCCAAACGTATAATAGCTTCTAATTGCCTTGCTGTAATAGCTACTGGAGATTCTTCATCAATTGTACTGCTCCTCATTGAGACATAAAATTCTTCAAGAACCTTCATAGCTTCATCAGTTAAAACTGGTTTAATATTTTTTCTTGCATAAGCTATATATTTTCTTAAAAGTTCTGGTTCAATTTCATAGGTTATTGAATCTGTTTGATGAATTTTAAGTATGTGCTGAGCCAATTCTCTATCATTTTCAATGTTAGGCTTGTCTTCTAAAATAAATGTTAAATCAAACCTGGATAAAATAGGTGAAGGTAAGTTTATTTGTTCTGCCACTGATTTGTATCTATCAAACCTTCCAAACTTAGGATTTGCAGCTGCAAGAACAGAGCATCTTGAATTTAATGTTGCCATTATCCCTGCCTTTGCAATACTTATGGTTTGTTGTTCAAGTGCCTCGTGGAGTGCTGATCTATCTTCTGGTCGCATTTTATCCAGCTCATCAACACAAACATTACCCATATCACCAAGAACAAGTGCTCCTGCTTCTAATGACCATCCCCCAAGTTCATCTCTAACAGCTGCAGCTGTTAATCCTGCTCCACTTGTTCCTTTACCACTGGTATATATACTTCTTGGTGCAAGTTTTGAAACATATTTCAACATTTGAGATTTACCCATACCAGGATCCCCAACTATTAAAATATGTATATCTCCGCGTAATCTTGTTTTATCTTCAAGTTCCTTAGGAGTTCCACCGAATAATTGTAAAGCGATAGCTTCCTTAATATCTCTAAATCCTTTAATAGACGGAGCAGTAGATTTAATAATTTTATCGTATATGTGAGGATCTTTCGCTAATTCCACTATCTTTTCTTCATCTTCTGGACTAAGTTGAAGTTCTTCAAACTCTTGTTCAAGTGGTTCTATATGATTAGCATAAATATAATTCTTAAACTTCCCACTTTTCTCTTCTCTAAAAGTTTTTAATGTTCCAGTTATCCGAACATTATCCCCTGGATTTAACTGATCAACTAAATCATCTTCCAAGATGATTAAAATTTGTTTAGGTTCTGTTCCCCCAGATAAGTTTTCTAATGGTTCCTGTATTCTCGCAGTCTGAGTGTCGATATATTTAGATTCTTCTTGTAAAAGTCTAAAAGACCTACCACCACATTCACTGCATAAACTTGGTTCAGTGATAAGATTACTATTTGTCTGTTCAACTTCATGAAGTCTTAAACATCCTCTACATTCAAATACTCCTGTTTCTATTCTTGGTCTGATTTCATCTGTTTTTCTAACAATACCATCTACAGAAACAAATTTTCCAATATATTTACTTAAAAGTATGTTTAAAGGAACTACATTTGTTAGGTGTTCTAACCTTATATTTAAAGTTGCTCCAGACATTAAAGGATCTATATTTTTAATAGCTTTTTCAGAAGCATTTAAAACATCCTCAGGTTTTTCAATTAAAAGGTCTGCTAAATCTGGATCAAACAGTTCTAATTCTAAATAGTCGATTACTAATGATCTATCATCAGGATATTGTTCTAAAACCTTGAAAAGATCATCTTTATACTTTGCCTGAAAAAATTCTTCAAATTTGCTTAATGGTGAATTTGTTTTATTTACTGAAGCCATTGTATCATATTTTTGTTTATTTATGAGTCTTTTGTTTATAATTTAAAAAGTTTATACTTATAATTTAGACCTTCTATAATTTAAAAATAGTTAATGATTTTTTAAAAATGGTTATTAAATAGTTTGATTAGATTATTATTTATAATTTAGTTAACGATTAGGTAAATTTCTTCATGTGAATTATTATTTAATTCTATAAAAAATAATTAACTTAAAATAAATATTTAAATTTTTTATAATATCTTATATTTTTAGTAATTTACTAAATAGTGTTTTACCAATTTTTTATAACATTTTTATTAAAGATTTTTATTTAAAAATTATTCTTAAATTGATTAATTTTCAATTTTAAGATATATTAAACTTTTGTTGTCGAAGACAACTTAGAAGAATCTTTAGTTTCGAATGAAATGAGAAACTTAGGAAACAAAGTTTCTGCTATTCTATGTTTTAAAAATTTTAATAAAAATATATTATGTCAATAAATTTCAGTAAACTACTATAAAACACATACTTAAATTTTTTATGAAATATTTACATTTTTAATAATTTATTAGGATATTCTTATTTTTAATTATAAAATAATTATATAAAATATCATAGCATATATTTTAAAAAAATAAGGATTATAATATGAGAAATTTAAATTTAATGAAATTATATCAATAATTAAATTGTAAAAAGATGTCATGAACTATGATTATAAGTCTCTATTCAGAACATCTTTTACTCTACACTTAACATCGGTTATAAAACCATCGTCTATCTCAACATCTTTAAGTGCCAATGCCATTAACTTAATTTTCCCAGTATAAGCCCACCAATACTTTTTATGTTCAATTTGTTTGAAGGCTTCGTTAATTAAATTATCCAATGTTTTAGTCTGGTCTGCAGTATATTTCATTTCAACGATGAGTGTCTGCTCTTTTTCATTATTTTCAAGAACAAAATCAATTCGACCATCCTCAATTACTCTCTCTTCAGTCATATAAAAATCCATTGATTCTGCCCAAATCGTGAATATCATGGAATAAACTTTCCACTTTTCCTCGTTATACATGCTAATTCTATTAAAGTAGGGGACTCCTGAAATATATGCTCTCAAACTTTCAGACAATTTTCCACACTTACCAGAGATAATTTCATTCCAAACTTGTTCTTGAGAACTTTTAAACCTACTTTCAACTCTTTTCATATATAATTCAGTTAGATTATATTTAAATGCTTGTTCAACCTCAAAATTAGGTATTTTAAGTGAATATTCAATTTCATCATTATCATTGATAAACATTTTATCAATTGTTAAATAACCTCCTTGAAAAAGCAAAGGTAATTCTTCCATGTTAATTGGATCAATTTCATTCAAATCCCTTTCATTTAAAGTTATGTTTTCAAAATTAATGATTTGTTCCCTTCTATTCTTTAAGATATCTACTAAAAAATGTGGTGTTCCAGTTTTAAACCAAAAATGAGACAATCTCCCTGTTTTCAATGCTGTTAAAGTGGAAAATGGATTGAAAACTCTTTTTTTCCCATCGAAACTATAACCATCATACCAATTGTTAATTTTAGCTAAAACAGTAGCATAGTCCGTGTCTTTCTTGTCAGCTAAAGTTTGAATATATTCACTACAGTAATCTTCTAATTCTCTATGAGTTATTCCACAAATTGTAGAATATTCCTCAGATAATGTAATATCTGTTGGATTATTTAATTTAGAGAAAATTGATGTGTGAGCGAACTTAGTAATACCAGTTATGAAAATAAAATTAATATACTTATCCGAATTCTTCAAAGACATAAAAAAGCTCTGAAGTGTTTTACGATTAGCATCAGCTAATTTTTCATTATTTATGTTATCCAAGATTGGAGCATCATACTCATCAACTAAGACAACAATTTCATTATTATGTTTATAATATAATTCTTCAATTAACTCTGATAATTTATCATTAGGATGTTCACCAATTAGATCTATAGAAAAATGTTTAGCTATTCTATTTAAGTGAAAATTTAATGACTCTTTAAATTGTTCATTGTCTTCATTAAATGGTTTAGATAAATCAATATTTATTACCGTGTATTTTTTACTCCAATTCCATTTATCATATATGTAAAGTCCTTTAAACAAATCTTTATTACCCAAAAAAAGATTATCTAATGTGCTAACCAATAAAGATTTACCAAATCTTCTTGGACGAGATAAAAAAACCGTACTTTCATTATCAATGAGATTATAAATATCTTTTGTCTTATCAACATACAAAAAATCATTTTTTATTAAAAATTCAAATGTTTGTTTGCCTAATCTTATCCTCTTTGAAAGTTTTGGATTACTATCTTTATTTTTAATCATAGCTAACATTCCTCAATAAGTGATAATGATTGATCATAGAATAAACTCTTTAATTTTATTCATAGTAGTTCAATTCTGACTTCATCAATTATCTAATCCGCATTCATCTGATTCCATCAACACAAATTCCTAATAATGGAGCTATAGCTTTTTTTATATCTGATTTAACTTTATTTTCTCCATTTGAGCCATCAACAATCTTAAAAGCTTCATTTTCAGCTATTTTTAAATAATTATTTCTAACATCGTTTAAAAAAGATTCATTTTCAAAGGTATCCTGCTGCGAACATCTTTTAATAGCTAAGCTTGGAGTAATATCTATCAAAATCACTAAATTTGGTCTTTTAGCATATTCATTAAGAGTATAAATCCATTTTTGAGGAATTTGATATGCTAAGCTTGAATAAAAAGATCTATCACTAATTATAATCTCATTATTTTCTTCACATTCATCTAATTCCTTTTTAAGAATTAATCTATCTGCTGCGAAAAGTAAACCAAAAACCTTTTGCATATCTTCACAGTTAGCATCACGACTTTTAAGTAGTTTTCTCAAAAGTTTACCAACATCTGAATCAGTTGGTTCATTAACTTTTTTAACTTTAAATCCTGATTCAATCAACCATTCACTAATATAATCTAACTGTGTAGATTTACCAGCTCCATCAATTCCTTCTAAACATATATACATAATAATTAATATAGTTTTAAAACTATAAATAATATTATACACAATTGCAGCGATTGTTAATTAAATATTAATAAACAATAACTCTTAAAAATTTTCTTAGAATAAAAAAAGTTATAAGAGTTCGATCTTCTATTATTTTTTTAATTTATTGTTGTTTTTTAGAAATAATTAATTTTTGAAAATAATATTTTAAATGAAAATTTATATAAAAATAAATTTAAAATCTATGCATTTAAACAAGATTTTTTTTTTATTGGAAAAATAAAAAACGACAAAGGAAAAATAATTTTATTAGAAATAGACAATACATCAATTTTTAAATAAAAAAATTATATAGATTTAAATGAATAAAACTTCTTAAAAGATAATATTCAATTAAAATCATATATAAAAACCTAAAGAAAGTTAAAAATCTTCTTCTGAACATGCCAGACTATTTTTTGCTTTTCTTGCTTTTATAAAATTATATAATCCTATAAAACCTGCAACAAAAATTAAGACTGCACTAAACTCAGGTGAACCCATAGCTACTATACTACCTATACCAGCCATAATTAAAATAACGGACATTATCTTTTCATTTTTAAAATAAAATGTTGCAGCGATAATGGATAATATGGATAAAACCAATACAACAGCTATAACAGGATTTTGAAAGATTTGAGTAAACCCTTTTGTGCCTGACATTTGTAACATCATTACCAAATAGCCAAAAACTTGTGTGAAAGCACTGATTCCACCAACGAGACCCAAGACTCTCAAAATAATAGTTGATTGTTCACAATTAACTCTTTCTTCATTAACCATTAAAAACCTCCTTCATTTGTTATAAAATAGTGATTATAAAATATAGTAAACTAATTTTATATCCTTTAATAAGTTTATTATTACTTTATATAAATAGTTTACTACATCGTGTTAGTTAAGTCCTATGAAAAATTAAGAGTCACAAAAGTTTTAGAAACTTAGATACTATGAAATAAAGTAGAAAATTTATTTAATTAATTAAAATACACTGAAAAACACATATAATCCGTCGAAAAAATAAATTATCCGTTATAAATGAAATTAAATGATAATAAAAAGCTTAATGTATTTTTACAACATTTAATAATAAACTTCAATTATATTAACAAAAGTGAAGATTTATATATATTAAATTTTAAAAATTAGTTTGTATAAGAAAATGTAAATTTTTTTATGTAATTAATTATTTTTTTTGTAATTAATTAACTTAATTATTCAAATATACAGAAAAATTAAATGAGAAAAAAATATGACAAAAACTACAATAAGTGTTATTAAAGCAGATGTAGGAAGTATTTCTGGGCATGGTGTAGCTCATCCAGAGTTAATCCAAATTTGTAAAGACACATTGAAAGAAGCTACTTCAAATGGATTATTAGAAGATTATTATGTCACTCGCTGTGGTGACGATATTGATATGATAATGACCCATAGAAACGGTGAAGAAAATGAAGAAGTTCATAAGACAGCATTCAATGCATTTATGAAAGCGACTGAAAGAGCTCGTGAATTAAAACTCTATGGTGCAGGTCAAGATTTATTATCCGATACATTTTCTGGAAATATTAAAGGTATGGGTCCTGGTGTTGCTGAAATGGAATTTAAAGAAAGACCAAGTGATCCTGTAATAGTATATTGCTGTGATAAGACTGAACCAGGAGCATTTAACTTCCCACTATACAGAATATTTGCAGACCCATTCAATACAGCTGGACTTGTTATAGACCCAAGTTTACACGATGGATTCAAATTTGAAGTATTTGATGTTATGGAACACAGAAAAGTTATCTTAGAATGTCCTGAAGAATCCTATGATCTACTTGCTCTTTTAGGTTCAACTGGAAGATATGTTATTAAAAGAATCTTTAAGAAAAACGGAGAAATAGCTGCAAGCGTTTCTACAGAAAGATTAAACTTAATGGCAGGACAATACATTGGTAAAGACGACCCAGCAGCTATTGTAAGAGCACAATCAGGATTTCCAGCTGGTGGAGAAGTAGTGGAACCATTCGCATTCCCACATCTCGTTAGTGGTTGGATGAGAGGGTCCCATAATGGTCCTTTAATGCCAACAAGTCAAAAACATGCAAATCCAATCAGATTTGATGGACCTCCAAGAATTATCGGTTTAGGTTTCCAAATAGCTGATTCCAAATTAGTAGGACCAATTGATTTATTTGATGATCCTGCATTTGATAATACAAGGAACCAAGCATCAACTATTGCAAGTTATATGAGACGTCATGGTCCATTTGAACCACACAGATTACCAAGTGAAGAAATGGAATACACATCATTACCTGGTGTCTTAGAAAAATTAGAAACAAGATTTAAAGATATGGATAGTTAATTACATATATTATTCATAATAACTATTTATTTTTAATATTATTTTTTTTAAGAACCCGATCCATATAATATATGGTAGTTAGTTCAATTTCTTATCCTCTTTTTTAAAGTGATGCTGAAGAACCGATAGGATGGTTTAAATATTTAATAAAAGATTAATTCCTTAGAGTAATATAAATTTTGATTAAATGAGTCCGTGAATCATTTTTAAAGCATCTATTAATCCATGACTATAAGTTATACATCCAAAAGAAGTCATTTCATCTCCTTTTTCAAGATAATATTCACTATCAAACTTATAACTTTTTGCTCTTTCAATGATTTCTTTTTCTTTAGAAGTAAATTTTATATTTTCAATATCCTTAAAACTCACATCTAATTTTTCAATATCTAACAATATTCTCTCACTATTTTTCACTGATAGTCCTCCTCCAACAAGAAAAATGAAAATAAAAATTATAGTGTGACAAAGTTCTTTACACTTTAAAAACTTTGTTTTTGAAGTTAGAGAATCTTAGATTCTCTTTACTTTAATAATTTTTCACTTGAAAATTTTAATTTTTAAGTTAAAAGAACGAAGTTTTTCTTTAGTTATGAAATTTTTTATTCATAAGTTAGAGAATCTTTGGTTCCGAAGTCATGAGGAACTTAGAGAATGAAATTTCCATTGTTTTGAAGGTCATTGAAAAAAAATATGATGAATTAAAATTTAATCAAATACTAATAATTTATAGTCCTTGATATTAATAATTTAATTAATAAATTTTTTATATAATCTTCTGTTATTAAAAATATCTTCAAACATGACCTATTTCACTATTAAATAATTATAAAATTAACTATATCAATAAATACACTATTTAATTAAATAAAACTTAAAATAAAACAATATTATATTTATCTAAAAAGTCCATTACTTACAAAAATTATGTCAAAGACTATAATTACTAAAAAAATATGATGAATTATAATTTATAGTTACTTCCATATTTCCATGCATGAAACATCCTTTGGGTAGCTGTAAAATAGGATAAAATTATCAAAAATATAAATGCAGAATAAATGTAGTTAACATCTATTAAGCCAATGAGTAAAGATATCATCAATATTATTAATCTAACAGCCCTTTCAGCTATTCCAACACTATTATCTATTCCCTTAGACTCTGAACTTGACCTAACATAGCTAACTATAAACCCAGAATGGATAGCTAAAATACCAACAAACCAATCGACATAGTTCCCAAATATGAATCCAATAACAATTATAGTATCAGAAAATCTATCTATTGTTGAATCTAAAATAGCTCCAAACTTAGATGTTCTATTATGACATCTTGCAATTGCTCCATCTAAAACATCTAAAAATCCGCTGAATAATATTAAAACGAGCCCCAATAATATGTTTGAAGTTCCAATAGCAATGGCAGAAAAAATAGCTATTATCAAGGATGTTAAAGTTATTAAATTAGGATTTATATTAAGTTTTACCACGATTGGATCCAATATTCCCCTTAAAAAAGGTCTTAGATTAGTTAACATAAACTATCACGATGCTAACTATCTTCTAATTTTTTTAGCCTTTCATCTATAGAATCTAATTTTTCATTTGTGAACTCTTTATATTCATTGAATCTCTTATTAATATTATCAATACTATTGTTAACAACATCAAATCTTTCTTCTAAAATATTAATATCTTCTTTTGTGGCTAATTCCCAATCTTTAATTAATTCCTCACTTTTTTCATTCAAAAAAGCATCTAACTTATTGGAAAAAGCATCAGTGTTTATATTTGGCATGTCAATATCCTTAATTTTAGTTTTGAGTTTTTTGCCAACAGAAATATTGTCATTGCCTTCAGACATATTTAATCCTCCAATATTGAAATCTCTTAAATCTGCAACACCACTACTCAGTTTGTTTCTCATAGCAGTGTCATTAAAATAATAGTAAGCCAAAATACCTATTGCAACCACTAAAATTAAAAAAGCTATTATTTCAAAAATAGTCATTAAAATCACCTATCCAAAATTTACAAATCTATACCAAAATTTCAAACCTATACCAAAATTTACAACTACAACTTAATTTACAATAAATTAATACAATAAAGTCCTACACAATACCTTAATATATTAAATTAGATCTTATGTTTAAGTAACTCTTTTTCCTTTCTTTCAATATCTTTAAGGATTTTTTCAAGCTTTTTTTGTTCAGTTTGAGCTTCAAGTCTTGTTAATCTTTCATTAACTTCATTATGAAGATAACCAACATCGCCTAAAATGTCTGTAGTCGAACTTCTTATATTTAAAAGCTTATCTTCCTGTTCTTTAGGCAAAGATATTCTATTCTCCATTAATCGTTTAGTTTCAATATCTTTCTCCACCATGCTAATTTTTTTTAATTCAATTTCTTTTTCAATTAATCTAATCGCATTAGACGATTTTCTAACACTTTTCCAATACCCAACAACAATTATTATTGCAATAGCAGATATAATAACTACTAATAAAATAAAAACATGTTGTGGTATTAACTCTCCTGCCATCATTTCACACTCCAAATAATTTAATTCCAATTCAGAATAATCTAATCTAACTCCAAATTATTAAATTTAAATGTAGTCATAGATATTTAATAATCTTCTTATCTAAAATTATTGCATTAGATGATTATTATATAAATTTTAATCATATAAATACTTTTCATCAAATTTAGGTTAGATGGTGATCCTTTAATTTACTGATATATTTATATGGGAGTTTATGCATAAATAATTACATAAATATAATTAATTCGTTTTTGGTGATTATTTATGGGAAAAAGAGACCCTAAACCTAAATTTACAGATATTACTTGTCCAAATGAAGATTATAAAAATTATAGTAAGGTTAATAGTGGAAATATCGTTGGTAATGGCACATACATAGACAAAAAAATGGGTAAAGTACATAAATTTCATTGCAAAACATGTGAAAAAAGCTTTACTTCAAATTCAAACACTATTTTACATATATTTAAGAACTGATGAGAAGGGCTGTGTTTTTAGCTTTAAAAATGATTCTCAAAGGAATGAATTTAAGAGGAACAATTGAGGTTTTAGATGTAAAAATTAGATACTATTCGCAGATGGTTTAAGTATATGCAGCAAAATACATAGGGAAAAAGTCAATAAAGTGCTGATGAAAGTATTTAAATGTGTAAAGCAGAACTTGGACGATATTATGGACTTTTGTTAAAAAAACATTACCAAAAATGGGCTGCAAGAGAGAAGAAGAAAAGTATGGATCTACAATAAAATGGAATTCAAGATTTAATGAAGAATATAGATAGTGCTAATGGAGAAAAAATTAAAATATGATGGTTTGAAATGTAGATTATAAAACAAATATTAAAATAATTAAAATTGCAACTGAAATAAAGAATGTAATAGTTCCTTTTATTATCCATGTGATCTTATTTTCATTTAACACTAAAACTAACCCATATGATAAAACTAAAGAGGATAATATCTTCCCTATTCCAGCTATTTTTCCAGAAAGTAGTCCAAAACTTACAAGAAGTTGAGGAATAAAGTATGATAAGAAGACAGTGATAAATATCATTACAACTATGTTATTTAAAATTGCCTTCAATATTTTACCATAGTTTACATTTCTCTTTTCTTCTTCACTATCGAAATGTGGATTTCGAAGAGCATTTTTTAAAGAGGTTTTACTATTTTTCGAAAATATAGAACTTAGTCCATTATTTGGAGAATTGTTATTTAATGGTTTTGAAAGTTCAATATTTCTTTTATTAAACTGAGAATTTATTTTAGGTTCTTCAAAAAAAGTATTTTTGGAATTATAAGTATCATTATCTTCTAAATTAGAATTTACATTTTCATCATCATTTAATGAAGAATAATCCGATGGAGGAATAGTTCCCTTATTTTCTTCAGAGAACTTCTTAGCAAACTTCATCAAATCTTCTCTATCAATTAGTTTAATATTTTTTCTTGTTGCATAGTTAATTGCTTGGGATGAAAATGAAGAACTTGTAACAATAGCTACTTTTGAAGCTTTTAACCTTCTACCTTCCATTTCCATATCTTTTAAAACTTCAATTCCAACATCCCATTGTTTATCATAGTTTTTACAAGTAACAACCACACCAAAATCACCCATTAATGTGGAAAAAATCCCATAAATATCTATAACCATATTTGATGTTTTAAAATTCTTATAAATTTTGAATCCAGAACTTTCCATCATTTTTGCAATGAAATTTACTAACTGTGATTTTTCCATCGTTACACCAGTGATTATTATATGTTTTTAATAATATAATATTTATTATAAAAGTATTGATAAAATTTAGGGAAACTTTTAAAAAGTTAAGAAAATAAAAAATAACGGAATTTCATTCCCTAAGTTCCTCATGTCTTCGGAACCAAAGATTTTCTGACTTAACAAGCTAAGTTTCACTAAAAGTTATTTTTTTTTAAATAGCTAATAAAATAGTAGTTTTAAGAAATCATTTTATCTCTTATAAAAAAATATAGATTTTTATATAATGAAAGATTTTTCTTTAAAAATATTAATATAGAATTATTTTTGTTTAATAACTATATGAATTTTAAATATTATATAATTAAATTAGACAATAGTTATATATCAAAATTGATATTAGTAAAATCAATGAAATAATTAAAAATAAAAAAACTTTTAATAATGTTACACAATGACTTTTAATTGTTCATAAAGTTTTTATTAAAGTTAGTTTATATTGAAAATAAAACTATTTAATTTATTTATTTCACAATCACTATAAAATCTCAAATAAATATAAGATAAATAATAATATAAAGTATTGGTAGTTTATATGAAAATTCTAATCTCAAATGATGATGGCATAAACTCTTCAGGACTATTAGCATCTAAAAATGCAGTTGAATCATTAGGAGAAACTGTTGTTGTTGCACCATCTACACAACAAAGTGGAATAGGTCGTGCATTAACACTGTTTGAACCACTTCGCTTAAACGAAGTGGCATTGAAAGATGAAAGTATCGGATATTCTGTGTCTGGAACTCCTACTGATTCTGTGACCTTAGGATTATTCGAACTAATGGACAAAAAGCCAGATCTATGTATTTCTGGAGTTAATATAGGAGAAAACATTGGAAAAGGTGAATTAACGACTTCTGGAACATTGGGAGCTGCAATGGAAGCTGCTTCCTATGGAATACCAACAATAGCTATTTCTCAAGAAGTTATGCGAGGAGATTTTAAGTTTGAGGAAGGACATTTAGAAATAAATTTTGAAAACTCAAAAAAAATCCTCTACAAAGTAGCTAAAAAAACATTGGATAAGGATTTACCTAAAGGAGTAGATTTACTAAATATTAATGTTCCATCTAAACCAAAAAGTAACAAGCTATTAATATCTAATCTTGGAAAAAGAATGTTCACCCCTAAAATAGAAACAAGATTGGATCCTCGAGGAACACCATATCATTGGATAGATGGGATTCCATATACAGATCATGAAGAAGGAACTGATGGTTATGGATTACACATTAAAAAACAGCCTACTATAACTCCCTTATCCTTAAATTTCGGAGTGGATTTAAAATTGTTAAAAGACTGGATTTAATCCAGATATTTAATAATTTATAGTTTATTATTTATGATTTCAATACCTATGAATTTTAAGATTAGAATTAAGGTACTTTACTATTTTTTATAACATTTTATTAAAAAATTATTCTTAAAAATATTAAATGATGAAATTTGGAATGATTAGAAATTAATATTTAATTTCTTTAATAATCCATTCCTCTCTTTTTTAAGATTATTTAAAAGTTTTTCATCACTACATCCAGTTCTCTCTAAGTAAGCTATAGTATTTGTGATTTCTTTTAAATTAAATTCTAATTGATTCATCACCATAAAATCAGCTCCATTAAATATGTTTTATATTTGGACTTTATTATTTATAGACACTTATTATTTTATAGGAATTATATAGATAATTTATTGTTATATTATTTATAATTTAATATACATATATTAAAATTACAGAAAATTATTAGTATATTATCTGAATCTGTATATATATGAATATGATATAATAAAATATTATGCCTGATTTAAAAGATGTTATTATTTTATATAATAAAATAAAACAATTTATAATATAAATTACATATATTTAATAAATAATTTAAGAACTATTTAATTAGGATAGAAAAAATTTTATATTATGTAAAATGTAACTCAACTTATAATATAATAAATAATTGGTGAAATAATGCAGAATGATGATTTTAAAGTTAACAGACAATTTTTAAGGTTCAGAGGAAAAGATGTGATAATAGGATTTAAAAATCGTGATGAAATTGAAGGCAAAATAACAGCTATTGATAATTTTTTAAACATATCTTTAGAAACTGCAGATCACACAATAGCCGTAAAAGGTGGAGAAATAACATTTATTTCAGTGAAAGATTAATATAATCTCAATATATTTAATTAATCATAATGTTATCTGGTTTATAGATTAATAATAAGTTTATTTAAGAGTTAAAAGGTGTTCCCTTAGTTAAATACTCTCTAAATTCATTTTCAGCTATTTTTTCAGCTTCTATTAATGTTAAACCGTGACTTTGAGCTAATTTTTTAATGTCTTCGTATTCTCTTCTTTGGGATATTATTTTATCTCCCATCATAGCTAATTTAAATCTAACAGTGCAAATATCAGATGTATTTAGATATTTTCCAACATCCACATTTATAGAAACTATTTTTCTTTTAACTAACCCTCTATGAGTTTGTTTAACTCTTATTCCTAAAGTTCCAGTTTCTTCATAAATAGCTAATAAAAGATCATCAGTTTTCCCTGGAGAGGATATGACTTTAATTATGTGTCCTGGTCTATTTTTTTTCATTATAGTTGGAGTTATACTTACATCGGCTGCTCCAATCCCAATAAGTTTCTCAAAAAGATAACCTAATAACTCTCCATTCAAATGGTCTACATTTGTTTCTATTACATCAACATTTTCAAAGTCTATGTTAGAATAACCTTCTATAATTCTTAAAACATTTGGAAATCCTAAATCTTTAGATCCTGAACCATAGCCTATATTCTTCACATTCATAATGGGTTGAAATGGTTGAAACTCATTGCATAATTCAGCATAAATAGCTGAACCAGTTGGTGTGGTTAATTCTTCTTTAACTGGTCCACCAAAACATTCTAAGCCTTTTAAAATATCTATTGTTGCTGGTGCAGGAATTGGTATTCTACCGTGGGAAGAGTTTATGGTTCCTCCTCCAAGTGCAAGAGGAAGCCCAATTACTTTTCCATTGTTAAATCCAAGTTGATAATATAGAAAAACAGAACCAAATACATCAATTATTCCATCTATGGCTCCAACTTCATGAAAATGGATAGTATCTAAAGATTTTCCGTGTACATTTGATTCACTAATAGCTATTCTCTTAAAAATATTCTTAGATGTTTCAATCATCTCATTTCTAATTAAATCATCTTTTTCTAAGTTATCAATTTTGTTAATTAACTCTCTATAAGATATTACCTTGTTTTTACTGGTGCTTTCTTCTGTGAGGTCAACATAAGTCGTTTCAATACCATAAGAATTAAATTTTTTAATCTTAAAATCAACATTTCCAAAATGAGAGATTAGATGACTTACAATATGATTTAATTCATTTTCATTAGCCCCTAAGTCAATCAAAGCCCCTAAAATCATATTCCCTGATATTCCTGCACTTTGAGGATCAAATATAACTGTCATTTTTTCCACTCTTTTAAACTGTTCAACTAAAGTATGTTCTAAGCTAATAGGAAACAAAACCCATAAAATTTACTTAAAATTACATAAATTCAGGTGATTCTACACCTAAAATATTTAAAGCATTTTTAATCGTTATTTTTGTTTTGTCGACAAGTAATAATCTTGCTAATTCATTTTCATCACCTATAACTTTCTTTGATTTGTAAAACTTGTTAAATGCTGTAGCAAGATCTTGAGCATAATGGGCGATTAAATGAACTCGAAGAACTTTAACTGACTCTTCAATAACAAGAGGAAATTTAGCGAGTAATCTTATTAATTCAATCTCAGATTTGTCTAAATTCCAATTATTGATTTCATCTATTGAAACATTTAAATTTCCATTATTATACCTATTTGATTTGTTAAGTAGTTTACATGCACGTGCATGAGCATATTGGATTGAAACACAACCTTTTTCAAAATTCAATGCATCATCCCATTTAAATGTAATGTGCTTTTCTGGTGAAAGTTTAGCGATATAATATCTAATAGCTCCTATCCCTATTATTTGAGATATTTTATCAATATTTTTAGAATTTAATTCAGGTCTTCGTTGTTTTAACTCTTTATAAGAACGTTTAATTGCTTCATCAATCAAATCATCAGATGAAATGAATACTCCTCTTCGTGTTGACATTGATCCTTCAGGTAAAGTTATAAATTCATAAAATATAACTTCTGGAACTTTTTCACCTAAAATTTCTAATGCGATACCAAGTTGTTTGGAAACTAGTTTATGATCTGAACCAAGAATATCTATAACTAAGTTTCCAAGTTTAAATTTTTTAATATGATAAGCCAAATCCCTTGTTGAATAAAGTGAAGTTCCATCAGAACGTTTTAAAACAAGTTCTTTATCTATTCCAAAATCTTCAAGATCCAAATATAAAGCTTCATTTTCTTTTGTATGACCTGAATCAATTAAAAAGTTAATAACATTCCCTACCTCACCATTACGAACAAACTGTCCTTCCCATACAAATTCATCGTGATAGATATTTAATTTTAGTAATGTCTCTTTTACACCTTTTAAGCAATAGTTAACATATTTTTCAAACAAATTATTCAAACTAAGATCCTTTCCAGACTCATATTCTTTAATGAGCATGTCCACCTTATTTTTAATAGCTGGGTTCTTATTTAATTCTTGGTTGACTTGGAAGTATAGGTCTCCAATTTGATGATCAGTTTTCAGAGAATTTTCCTCATCAATTTTTAAATTAAGTTCTTTAACACCAAAAATAATCATGGCAATTTGTCTACCCATATCATTAACATAATATTGAGTTACAACATCGTTTCCAGCTGTCTTAAGGAGACGACTTAAACAATCCCCTATTATTCCATTTCTAATGTGACCTATATGAAGTGGACCATTAGGATTAGCAGATGTATGCTCTAAAATAACTTTAAAATCTTTGGATTTGAGGCTTCCATAATTTTCATCAATCTCAGCTAAAAAATCTTTAGAGAGTTTATCATAGTCAATGAAGAAATTTATATAGGGTCCTTTTGCTTCAATTTTTTTAAAATATTCACTATAATCTAATTTTCTAACAATTATTTGTGATATTTCAACTGGAGATTTTTTTAGTTTTTTAGCCAATTCAAAGGATATTGTTGAAGCTAAATCTCCCATATCAGAATTAGGTGGGAATTCAAGTTTTATTTCCTCTGGAATTTCTAATTTTAGCTTTTTCAGACCCTTTTTTAATATTTCTTTAGATTCTTCAATAATTTTATAGTACATAATTCCCACTTAATACTTTTCTATCCATCTAATAGTTTTCCACTTTAGTTTAAACCTAAACACTATCCTTTATTCTATTTCCATAAAGGATAGTTATGACAACTACTTAATACCTATTTTCTAAAATTAGTACTCACATTTAGGTTTATACTGACAAGTATTATTAATGTTATTATTAGTATTCTCCATTAATACCAAGTAATTGATACCAAAAACCTTTAAGATAAATTGTTATATAACCAATTTTAGGAATTATAAATGGATGACCTCCAATAGTTATAACTCTTGCAACAATCTGATCTGGCTTAACAGGGTAAGGATCTTTAACTGGATTATGATCTCCCTTTATAGTAAATAGTTTAGTTCCATTAACCTCACTAACATTAATAACTCTATGGATAATTGGACCTGGGAACCATACACCATTATAGACAACTATGTCTCCTACTTTTACATCATTTGGATCAAATTCATTGAAACCTAAAAAATTAGTCTTTTCAATTCCAACAATGTCGCCTCGGTATAAAACAGGTTCCATACTGCCTGAAACAACCACATTCAAATGTTGAGAAAGAAATAGACCAAAGATGATTATAAAGGCATAAATAATTATTTCTCGATTTTTAACATCCATTTAAACACTCCACATAAATCCATCATTTAATAAAACCATCATTTTTAAAAATAGATATCTTTTATATAAAAAATAAGTATATTATTTATAAATTTTATTTATAAATTTTTGAATATTTTAATAATAATTTATATTAGTTTAATAATTATTAGAATATATATTAATTGAATATTATTATAATATTTATAGAATAATATAAAATATAATAAATTACTCACATTGTAAAATAAATATTACATTGCAGCACAATGAGTTAAATATGATTATGAGCCACATTCAATTTTTAATACTAATTTTATAATAAATACCCAATAAAGACATGTTCTTATTAATAAAACAAAGAGCATTGATAAAATAAAGGAAAAAAACTATTTACTTAGTCTCCTTTCCAATGACTTCATCAAGTAAGTTCAAAAAATTGTCTTTTTCCTTAAATGGGATCATCGCACCAGCGGCGATATCATGACCTCCACCCTGACCACCAAAACTAACTGCAACATCTTGAAGAGCCGTGCTAAGGTTTACACCCTCTTCAACAATGCGTCTGGTTGTTCTTCCAGAAATCTTTATATCCTTATGGAATCTTGACATTCCAATAACAGGTTTACTACTGTCAAAAATACCAATAGATAATCCAACACCAGCAATTGTCCCAAGAAGAGTTTTTATAATCTTATCCTCACTATACATATATTGTATATTCTCTAATTCAACAACACCTTCTCTTCTAACCCAATCAAAACCTTTTATCAGTTGATTTCTATACTTGTTCTGTAAATTAACAGCTGCATGCAATGCTTTTTCCCTTTCACCAAGACACAAACTAATTCCTAAACCAAACTTTTTATTCTTACCACAGGCATCTAAGATACTACCAAAGTCCTCTAAGTTTCTAAGTTCAGGTGACTCTTTTGGAGTTGTAAAAACCTCACCAAAAATTTTTGGATTAACATTAATAAGTTCATCTTTTAGAACATCCTGTTCTTCACCTTCAAGATCAGAGAATTTAACACCATAAGACAAACCTATCTTTTCTAAAAACATTATTGAAGCTTCTAAATCCCCAGTTAGCCCAGATAATCCTGGATTAAGAGTGTAAGCCATTGATTTATAAATTGGTTCGCTATTCTTAGAAGCTATTTTCAGATCATTATGAACTTCCAATCCAGCGAACTCCTTAGCCTCCTCTAAAATCAAAGAATTAACACCAATAAAACCATCATGAAATTGCATATCAGCAAAAGCACCAACCAAAGCTAAATTAGCTAAATGCTTTTTATTCATTTCTCTAACAGCTAAGTAAGATGTTCCAGAACCACTTATCTCTTTACTTCCCTCAATTCCAAAGATGTGAGGATTAACATGAACCACATTCTCCTTAGCTTCACCTTCACCAGGAATATGATGGTCCAATATTATAACATCAGATTTAAAATTATTTATATCATTTAAAAAAACACTACCCATATCACAGAAAACAAATAATTTATATCTCTCACTTCTAAATTGAATGACATTTTCATCTTTAAGTCTTGGAAGAATAGTCACATGAAACTTTCCATCTTCTTCATTAATGGCATTAGCTATTATTCCTGCCGCAGATAATCCATCAGCATCGTTGTGAGATACAATTCTTATAATATTTCCTTGAGATATATGCTTTTTTAATATGGCACAGGCTTCATCCGCCCTATTTAACAAGGAGTGCTGCTTCTTTTGGGTCATATCTCCATCCTTCAGGTAATTTTCCTTCTTTAGAATAGTATTTACCTAATCTACGAATTCTAAATTCAATGATATTTAATCCTCTTTTACCATGTAAATCCTTAGGATTTTCTTTAATATGATCCCTAATATTAACAGCTCGCCTAATCAAGTTCATTATATCTTCAGGATAATCTCCTGCTTGGTCATTTCTTTTTAGAATAGCTGTGATTTTTTCTCCAACAATATTCTTAACACTTGGAATTCCATAAGTATCTCTTAAAATAATCCCTATTTCACTTGCAGTTCTCCCTTCACGGTTAAATTTTAAAATTAATTCTTCAATTTCTTCATCTGAATACATTACCCATTCTGGTCTTGACATGATTTATCCTCCATATATTATATTCTTTAAAAAATTAAATTCTACAAAAAATTTATAAAATAAATAAAATTTATTAATAAAAAAACTTTGTAAAATACCTAAACTTAGTAATAAAAATAACAAAAATTAAATATTCAACTATTAAATAGCTGATTAATTTTATTATTATATGGATTCCTTATTTAATAGCTGTTTAGAATATTAAATAGAAATCTATCAAATACAAAGCAAATTAATCAGTTGAATTCTCTTTATACCAATTAATAAATATTTCTAAGGAATTTCTTCTATGAGAAAACTGATTTTTCTCCTCAATAGAAAGTTCAGCGAAAGTTTTGTCTTTTTCCTCAACATAAAACAAGGGATCAAAAGCAAAGCCTTTATTTCCTTTTTCTTGAAAAGCTATTTGACCTTTGACACGCCCTAAAAAAGTCTTGGGTTCGGTTTTGGGAGTGCAATATCCAATCACCGACCTGAATTCGGCGTATCTATCATCAATATCTTCCATTAATTTTAATATGCTTGAATTTCCAATAGTTTCTTGAACATAAGAGGAATATACTCCAGGAAACCCATTCAATGCTCTAATAAATAAACCAGCATCTTCAACAATTACGGGTTTTCTTAATTTTGAGGAAGCATATTTTGCTCCAGATATTGCCACATCCTCCAATTCTCCTTGGAGTTCAGGGTAACCTAAATCTATATGTTCAAGTTCAATATTAAAATTATGAAATATTTTTTTTGCTTCTTCTACTTTATGTTTGTTCCCAGTTATAAATGTTATCATAACAAATTTTATTGATTCTTTAAATTTATATAATTTTTTATTAAATTATATTATTATTTTAAAAAATAATTCTTTATTAAATTTTATTAATATATTATAAATTTAATTCATTGAAATTTATATATCAAACATATTTATTAAAAGTAATCATTAAATATTAAAGTAGTTATTGAAAAATTCAGTGATAAGATTAAAGTCGTCGAATAAAAAATTAATGAAAAAAATTAAATAAATGAAAAATTGATAAAAACTATAAGATACTATGAACTCTTATTTAGAAATATTAAGACCTGTTAATGGATTAATGACCATTATAGCACTTATATTAATAGGAATTATAGAAAAAAGTATTGATATGCCCTTATTAATAGGAATTTTAGCTGTTTTTTTGGCTACTGGAGGAGGCAATGTAATTAATGATTTCTATGATTACAAAATAGATCACATAAATAGACCAGAGCGTCCTATTCCTTCAGGTAAAATTTCTCTAAAAAATGCTAAAAATTATAGCTTATCATTGTTTACCATAGCTATTGTCTTAGGAATTATAATTTCTATTATGGTAAATAGCTATTTGCCCTGTATCTTAGTGATATTGAATTGTGTGGTAATGTATTATTATGGTTACAGTCTTAAAAGAATACTTTTAATTGGAAATATAAGTGTTGCCTATTTAACTGGGTCTTGTTTTATATTTGGAGGTTTGATTCTTGGAAAGATATACATTCCATTGTTCTTATCTTTCTTTGCATTTATGATGACTTTATCAAGAGAGATTGTTAAAGATATGGAGGATATAGAAGGAGATAAATTGGAAAACGCTAATACATTTCCCATCAAATATGGATTAAAAAATTCGAGTATTCTAACTTTAATATCTATACTTGTTCCTACATTTATCAGTCCTACTCTTTATTTTATTAAAATTTTCAATATTTATTATCTTATTGTGCTTTCAATAGCTATTATATTGTTTCTTGTTTCTGCCTATAAAATAATGATTAATCAAGATAAGAATACTTCACATGAAGTTTCTAAGTTGATTAAAATAGGAATGTTCATTAGCTTTATTGCTTTTGCGATTGGTTCTATATAAATATGTTATATTTTCTAACTTTATTAACCTAAAAGCCATTTTAAATTTAAGATATTATGTTTATTCATATATGCAGCTATTTTTACGGGAAATTTAGTGAAAATAAACCTGTTAATAGCTGCTTTCCACATATAACTTTTAGGCATTACTTTATACTTAATTTCATGATCTGCAAACGGAGAAAGATTTTTGTACTTAAAAAACAGATCTACATATGGGTGCTTACAATTTAATTCCCAAGGTCTTCTCCAAGGAGAAGTAATAAAATGAATACACACAGGATTTGTATGTGCTTCGTTATAGTCCTTCTCAACAAACACATGATCTTTCAGCCTGAAAATCCCCATAAATCTTTTATAAGCTAAAACAGACACATGGGTTAGAACATTGTTTTTTGGTTCTAAAACTTTTATATTGTTTTTAAGTGCATAATTAATTATGTGTTGGTCATATAATAACTCTTTGTTTGTTGTTTTATTAATAAAATCAATTATTTGATCTTGGATATTATCTTCTCTCCATTTTTCTAAGTTCATCAATAAAACTCCAGAGTTAACATAAATATCATTAGGATCCATATTTAATTCTTCTTTAAAGCCTGTTTGATTTATATCTATTACACCAGCAGCATAATAGCTACCAACATTTGTATTATACAATTCAATTAAACTATTATTTGTGACTATATCTGAATCCATATACAAAATTTTATCAACATTTGGTAAAATTGAAGCGGCAAACATTCTATAGTAGTAACTTGTGGATTTATCTGTTGCAGGTAATTTATCTTTAATATTTTCTAACTTTTTTTCAATTTCTGTATTAGGTATTATATGTAATTTTGTTTTCTCGTAGGTGGTCTCTAATGACCTGATCTTCTCAAGACTACTGTCAGTAATATTATTACTTAATATGTAAAAATTAATTTCATCAAAATCATCATAACTATTATTTAAAATCGAAGTCATCAGCACTGTTAACTGCATTGCATAATTTTCATCTGAAACCAACAAAAGATTCATAAATTTACTCCTTAATTATCAAACAACCATATTTTTAAACTATCCAATCTTTAATATCTGTTCTTACACTTAAATTTGCAGTTAATGGAGTAATAGTCACTTTTTTTTCGACCAGTGTAGTGTATCTATCTGTTCCTGATTTTTTTGCAATGTCTTCAAATGTTCCATCTTTCCAGATATATGTTTCTTCCTCTAATTGCTCAACATTAGGATGATACAATTGTTTACCTAATCTGGTAACAACTATTTCATCATCAATAGGATTTGCTGGAATGTTAATATTAAAAACATCCACTCCTTCAGGCATTCCTTTCTCTAAGACATTTTTAGCTATTTTATTTACTATATTCTTAGCAAAGCTAAAGTCAATGCCTTCACCTTTTTTAGAAAAGATGTTTACATTATCTGCGACTTCAATAGAAACACATAGACTTGGAATTCCATATGCTGCAGCTTCTAATGCAGCCCCAAGAGTACCTGAAGAAGTAATTCGTTCACAACCAAGATTAGGTCCAATATTAATTCCAGAAACCACTAAATCAGGTTTTCCTCCTAATAATGAAAATCCAATTACAATACAATCTGCTGGTGTACCTAAAACAAAAAAAGCCTCTGAACCATCATCCAAATATGTTTTAGATGTTATTAAATGTTTAAAGTATGATAAACTATGACTTTTTCCTGATTGTTGTTCCAAAGGTGCAACAACAAATGCTTCCCCTAAATCTTCCACAGCTTTTTTACTGGATAGAATACCTTGACTGTGTATACTATCATCGTTTACAAGTAAAATCTTCTTATTGACCATTTACATCCCTATTTCTAATATAACCTATACATCATCCTATTTTATAATTATTATCATAATTATATTGATAACATTAAAATTTAATCTAATATCTAATAATTGTTATATAAGTATTTAACTATAATATTTAAATAATATAGAATATTGTTAATAAAATGATTTTGAACTTATTTCGAAAATCTGAACATTAATCATTATCTAATTTTCCATTATTTTAAATATTATCCCTTTTTAAAATTATCCAAAGTTAATTGCTTCTTTTTTTTAACTTTAACTTCATTATTTAAATTATCATCCAAAGATATTTGACCATATTTTCCTCCTCCTCCTGGACTTATATGAATAGACTTATTTCTAAATGCTTCAATAGCTATTGCAACTCTTTCATCTATTTCATTAATACTTGAAAGTGGAATTTTAATCAGAATATCTATTTCATTATTAAACTCTTTAATTAAAGTCTTCCAAATGTTTTGAACAGTTTTTGTTGTGACACCTCTATCATACACCATACTAATAATTTCAGCTAAAGGCATGAGATAAACATAAGGTGGACGATGATCAGGATGATGTGGATTATTCCAATCAGCAATCTCAGATATTCTAAAATCAACACCTTTTTTTATTATTCCTCCACAATCACATTTCATCTTATTTTCCTTAGCAAAAATAGGATCCACCAACTGATAACATTTGCTACAAGCAGTCATATGATACTTACCTAAATTAGCTATTAAGCCATAGTTAGCTTTAATGTCATTATTCTTTATTCCATTCTTAAGAGATGTGAAAGAAATATCTTCCATTTCAATTTGATTAAACTCTCTACCTAACCTATGTGGCCATGGAGAATGAGCATCAGAATTTGTTAAAAAAGGAATATTTTGAAGTTCTTTAACTCTGTCTGCCATATTACTATCTGCAGAAAGCCCTAACTCTAAAAAATCAGGTTTTCCATCGTAACAATCATAAACATGGTCGTGTGTTTTATACATTCCAGTCCAAGGTGTAAAAGCATGGGCAGGACCAAACAAACATCCATAATCCTTTGCTAAATCTTTAATCTCACAACCATCCATTTCAACTCGTGGTCTACCATCAACATCTTTATTTTTAGAAGCCAATTTTTCAGATATTTCTCTTGCTATTTCAATATTTGGAAGAATAAATAAATGATGAATTCTATTTTTAGCCTCAACTTCAGCAGTTAAAATAAAATCACAGTCTTTTTTAGAATATATTCCATCTCCAGAGTAAATTGTACTCTCCTCAATCATATCCAACCATTTAAGATGAAATCCATCTCCTGTTCCCATTAATTGAAGTCCTTTTAATTTAGCTTGAGGAGCTATATTGTCTACAACCATATCTTTAGAACTTGCCATTGAAAAACAGCTATGAATATGCAAATCAGCATTTATCAACATTATATTTCCTTTTAAGTTTATAGTATTATAGTTAATTATTCTTAAATTAATTATTATATATTAAAATATAAATTCATTTAATTCAGCATAATTTAATTCAGCTAAAATATTAATTCAATATAAATATTAATTCAATATATTTAACTAAATATATTATTTATAATAGTTTATAGATTTATTTTGTAATCTTATTACTATATAATTAAATAGTAAGTTATAAAAAAGATGTTATAAAAAATAACTTACAATAGGATAATACCATTCTCAAATAAATATCAAATTGGTATAAAATAGACTTTTTACTTTAAAATTAGATATTTATAAGAACTTAAAAAACTTTTGTTTTCTAAGTTTCTCACTCTGTTCGAAACAACAAAAACTGAAGTTATCTAACTTACCTAAAAGGTAAGAAAATGGAAAATCAAAATTTTCTAACTTAACAAGTTAAGGTTCATCAAAAATTTTTATAAATTAAAAAAACTTCAATTTTTTACTATTTATAAAAATAGGATTATAAGACCTATTCACTGTAATTTATGAATAATATGGAACTTAATAATATTTATATAGTTTAAATATAAAACAATATCATATATTTTAAAAATAATTCCTACTAACAACATTAAGTTCTGAATGATAAGTTAAAGCAAGGAGGAATTGAAATCGGTTTTTTAAACGAACAAAATCTACCATTTAATGCAGATATTTTCTATTTCTTTAATCATAACATTCATAATCCTATTTTGGACTTTTTCATACCTATTCTTACAAACTGTGTTAATGATTTTTTCCTTTTAGGATTATCTATCTTCATATTTGCTTTAGCTATTACACTTAATAAACATAAACTTCAAAGAATTTCCGTTTATTTGATTCTATCAGCCATAACCAGTGGCATAATATTTATCACGATTAAAATCCTAACTGGAGAATTAAGACCATTCTTAGTTTTGGAAAATGTTAATCAATTAGTCAGTGTAGGTTCTCCATTAACCTTTCCTTCAGGACACACAACCAGTGCTTTTGCTTTCGCATCAACAATTGCTTTAACTTATAAAATTAAAATTAAAAATTTCAATTTTAATTCTGGATGGATTGCATACCCAATAGCTATTTTTATGGGTGTTTCAAGAATATATGTCGGAGTTCATTATCCTTTAGATGTTTTAGTAGGTGCCATCATTGGTTTTCTATCAGCTTATATCGTTATAAAATTAGGGGACAAATACTTAAAAGATAACATTTGTAGTTTAAGAATCACTGCAGCTGTTATTCTTATTTTAATTCTTTATATTTGTTTCATTTATGTGAATATTTAATATTTCAGCTGCACGACCGAAATTTCATATGATCTTTATGGATAATCTTTAAAAAGTAGAATTTGGAATTATGGAGAATCCGTAATATATTCCTATATAAACACATATTTTAACCTTAATTAATTCACTACTTTTCCGTCTAAGATATTAATAATTCTATTGGCTTGAATTGCAACATCGTGGTCGTGAGTCACAATAACTAAAGTAATATTTTCTTTTTCATGAAGATCCTTCAACAAATCAATAATTTTTTGAGAATTAACAGAATCTAAAGAACCAGTAGGCTCATCAGCAAGAATAATTGAAGGAGAATTAACAAGAGCTCGTGCAACAGCTATTCTCTGTCTTTCACCACCAGATAATTTCACAGGAGAAAAATCGGCCTTATCACCTAAACCAACACTTTCCAACAACATTAATGCCTTTTTCCTCATTTCAGATGATGAAGCCTTGGATTCATAAGCAGGAAGTTCAACATTCTCAACAGATGATAGCATTGGAAGAAGATTATCCAACTGAAAAACAAATCCAATGGTTTGTGAACGAAAACTACTTAAATCTTTCTCTGATAAAAGATCATGGTTATCCACAATGATTTTACCTTTATCTGCCCTATCCAAAGCACCAATCATATTCAGTAGTGTTGACTTACCAGAACCAGACGGACCAGTAATAGCCACAAATTCACCTTCCTCAATTATCAAATCAACACCATCCAATGCTTTAACACTACCTTTTTCATAAGATTTTGCTAAACCCTCAATTTCTACAATATTAACCATAAAAATCCACCTTTTCACTATTTTATTCTTCTCTTACAGCTTCAGCTGGAGACAATCTACTTGCCCTAATAGCAGGAACTAAAGAACCTAACAAAGCCATTATAAGAACTATATAAAATGCTTTCAAAAAAGCCACAACGGATAAAGTATCTAAATAGATTAAGAAACTTACTGCATAATCTGGCATCATGTTATTCATTTCAAAGGTAATTAAAATTACTAATATTGAAGCAATGATAAATGAGATAAGGGTTAATATAAATGCTTCACTAAGAATCATTATAAATATTCTTCTTGATTTCCATCCAATAGCTTTTAAAACACCGATTTCACGGGTTCTATCACCAATCGCCTTCAACATAATGATCAAAGTTAATACAACACCGATAAATACTGGGATTAAATCATATATTATTCTACTTAGGTCATGATAATATCTATTTTCGGCAATTTCCCTTTCATTAGGTCCTTCAACGATTAAATTACTATCATAAAACTTTTTTTTCAAATCTTCAGTGATTTGGGAAGCATTTTCATCTTCTTTAACTTTAATATAGATGTTTTTGAGTTTTCCCGAAGTTTGATCAAGTCCTCCCCCATATTTCTCATTTTGTATTAAATGTAATTTAGCTATTTCTTCAACATTTCCTACAGATGTATAAGAATCACTCCTACTTTTAAAGGTTGTAATCCCAACAACTTCATAACTATCATTACTAAATAAAAGGTTTTCTCCAATAGTCTTATTCAACATTTTTGCATCACGATCAGATAAGATCATTTCTTTCTTGTTATCATCAAACATTCTACCTTCAGAAAGATGTATTTTCATGAGGTCTGCATCTTGCGAATTAAATCCAATGATGCCCATACCTTGTGTTTTATTAATGCTCCAAGAAGTATAATATGTTCCCACTACTTTTTCAATTCGCTTATCTTTTTTTATTTCATCAATTAAATTTTCAGTCAAATTCTGATGACGAAACATACCATATTCATCCTTTTCAAGCATGGATGATGTTGGAATTGTTATCTCAGAAGGTATTTCTTTTCCATAACTTCCACCGTAAGCATGCATAGAAATCGCGAAAAAAAGAATTATGAATACTGGAATACTAATGCCAGTTAACATGTATACTACACGAGACTTTTTTCTAAACGAACTTTTCAAAATAAATTTACTAAAAGACAAAATACCTTCCCTCATTAATAACAATTGACTCTACGATTACCAATTTAATTCTATACCATCATTACCATCATCATCAACATATTTGTCAACAAAAGGAGCTCTATCACTGAAAGGTCCATAGACACGATCGCGACCCCACTTCCCATCCTCGTTTAGATGGACATAATAATAGAAATTATCAACAACTACACCAAAACTTTGCCATTTTCTGTCAAAATGGGATTCAACAATTGTACGTCCACTTGTATCGGTAATCCAAACTTTACAATGCTTATCTGTTCTACTCCAAATAGTAAAACTGCCATAATCACAAGGCATTGGTTTTGAATCTCCTGTATTTAACAGTGCAGCATTATCTAAATTTTGTTGATCGTTATCTACTAATGTAGTTGATATACCGTCATTAGAAATAGTGGATACTGCATTAGTTGTACTAATAGCTAAAGCAATTAGCAGTAAACTCCATATTATTTTTTTAAACATATAACATTTCACCTCATTTTTTGAATAATTTTATTTACTATTGTTATGACATGAGTATTTTTCTGCATAAATTCTTCATGTATAATGTTTTGATAATTTTTCATCAGCATCTCCTTTAGTGAAATTCCAGCTTATTTTACAATTATTTTCATTTC
>JAISTD010000120.1 GCA_031272765.1 Candidatus Methanovirga australis
ATATAATTAAATTATTTTTAAATTAAATAAATAAAAAATAAAAATAAAAAAATATATTCAAATAATAATGAAATATGATAAGGAGAAGAAAAATGAAACTAAAAAAGAATTTCATCATATCCCCTGTTTTAAAATCTAAAAACAAGGATGAAATAGACGAAAAACACTCAGATTGGTTAGAATTATTATTTGATTTAATATTTGTTGTAGCAGTCTCACAAGTGACCTTGAATTTAAGTGCCAGTTATGATTTAATAAGTTTCTTAAAACTAATTCCTCTATTTTTTGTTATTTGGTGGGGTTGGACAGGACAAACATATTATTTAGATAGATTTAGTACAGATGATATACTGATTAGAATAATAACAATGGTACAGATAATCGTTGTTGCAGCACTTGTTTTAAACATTAAACACGTTTTAACTACAAGTGCGGCAGGATTTGTTATAGCTTATTCAATATTAAGATTTATATTGGTGATTGAATATATATGGGTTGGGAAAAAATTACCTGAAGCTAAACCTCTCACTGATTACTACTCAAAGGGATTTTTAATTGCTGGTTGTATATGGTTATCATCTGCTTTTATTCCAAACCCATATAATTTTATTGTCTGGATCGTTGCATTAGCTATTGATATTTTAACTCCACTTACAGCAGGAGAAATACATGTTAAATTCCCACCACATCCAACACACCTTCCTGAAAGATTTGGACTATTCACAATAATTGTAATTGGTGAAGCTATTGCGAGTATTGTAGTTACAATGTCACAGGCGAAATTAGATATTTTAACTGAATTTATGGGATTTATGGGATTAATAATATCTTTCACTCTTTGGTGGGGTTATTTTGAAGAAGCAAGGGGTGCTGAAGAGAGAGTTAGAGAAAGAGGTGAGAGGATAGCTAAATACCATTTATGGTTATATTCTCATTTTCCGTTGATGTTAGGAATAGTTGGTACAGCGGTGGGAATTGAGCATCTAATTTATTTGCCTGTGCATGATAATCCTTATGATCCAATGATACTATGTATCTCTCTTGTAACTGCTTTTATATCACTTAACCTTATTTTTATTTCATCAATCAGCTGGAAAAGATGTATAGATAAAGAACTTTTCAAATATAGAATGCCACATTATATAGTAATAGTTTTGATATTGATTACAGGATTTTCAGGAAGTTTTATCCCAGAATATATGATTATTTTTATAATAACAATATTATCAATAATTAACTGTGTAATATCATTAAGAGAACCACCAGAAAAAGTATGCAAACTAAAAATATAAAGGATATTTTTCATTGAATTTCATTTTTAATTATAATAACTGGAATTTCAAAGGTCTTAATAATTCTATCAGCCACACTTCCAAAGATTCCTTTTTCAGCATCGTTTTTTCCATGGATATTTACTATAATTCCATCAGCATTTGTTTTAATAGCTATTATTTTCATATCTCTAAGAGGATCCCCTGTGATCAGATGTTCTGCAACTTCAACACCATATTCATTGGCTTTTTTAGTAATGTTATGTAAAATTTTGTTCCCTTCATCCTCTAAAGAATCATAGGAGTATGTAGTGTTTTCATCAATAATATAAACAGCAATTACATTTGCACCAATCTTAGATGCAAGCTCTATTCCAAAATCTATTGCTTTTTGAGAGTATTTCGAACCATCACTTGGTATCATTAAATTTTTAATCATAATATCACATTAATCATTATTATCGATAACTATATAATTATAGTGATTTGTATATCTTAGCCTTACAAAACAATATAAAACAACTAATAGTGAATTTTGCATATTTATTTTTGGGTATTCAATTATTTTTAAATAAACTTTTGGAATTTAATAATATAAAAAAAAAAAAAAAAAATTAATGATTAATCTTAAAATATAAATTAAACATTAACATTACAAAATCGAAGATTTTTAATATTTATAAAACGAAGAATTAATTCTTCTAAATTGAAAAATAAATTTTCAATAATAAAAAATTTTATAAATATATAAGTCTATTTTATTAAATTATTTTTTATAAAGTTATTTATAAAAGATAATGTAATTTTAATAATTTTAAAAATGAAATTTAACTGTTTTAATCAAGTTAAAAAAATTAATAGAAATTCCATTTTTTAGTCACTGAAAATCAAAAATTACTGAAAATCGAAGATTTTCATAATTACAAAAATCAAAGATTTTTGGTAATTAAGCTCAAAATAATTAATTTTGCAAAACACTATATATCTCCATCATCGATCTTCACAATTATATGAATTATTTAATCGAGTCAATCCAGTTCAAATATTCCTCAATATTTTTATAATTAATTTTTGAATCTATTGATTGAGCCATGTCCTTTGTTAAAAAGTTTTTCCAATAATCATCAAATATCTTCTCACTTAACTCTGAAAATGGACCATTTCCATTTCTTAAACTATTTATATTTTTAATAGAACCTATGTTTTTAGTGTTTCCACTACCTGGTTTATCTGAGCTTATTTTCCACTTCTCTTCTAATATAAACTCAAAATTTTTGACAACTGAAACTATACTATCTAATTCATCTAAAGAATATTTGGTATACTCATCAAAATCTTCTTCAGATCGTTGATATAAAACTCCTAAAACATAATGGGCAGAATATTCATCATATGGAAATGTTATATTCTTATTTGATTTTCTATCCCTAAAATATCCAGTGAATGATCCCAATGTGAAACCATTAATTGATTCTGAATTTCGGATATAAGTTGTTTTAATATCTACAGCTATTTTTTCATTATCTTTGGAGATAAGAGTTATATCTGGATAATAATTCTGATATTTCGAAGGAATGATTTTATATCCTTCACTTGATGCAAATTTTCCAATTATAGGAAATATTAATAGTTCAATTATCTTTGAAATTACTTTAGTATCTATGGATATGGTATAAATATTTCTGTATACATCAATGAAACCTTTTATCACCCATTCATCATTTTCGTCGGCTATTGCTTTTTTAAATTCGTCAAAATAATCTAATAAAGATTTTTTAAAAATTTCTTTATTCATAAAATCACCTGAAGATTATAATTTTTAATTTAACCAATTATTTTCCTATATATAAAATTTCTTTAGAGTTTGTGTTTTTAGATAAAACATATTTATATTTTCCAAAATTTTCTACAGAAATTTCTCTTTTATATGATCCCAATATCTCCTTTAATTCATTTTCTGAAGGAATACCATCATTACGGTATGATACTATCAATATACTATCTTCATAATGCTTAAATAATTTATCAAATCCACCATATATTCTTTTTTTATCATTCCAGATGTTTTTTTTAGATTTTAAACGATGATGTTTAGAACTGTAATCTATTTTCTTTTCCCAATCATCATAAAAAGTTAATCCTTCCAAAAAATGATAAAATCCATGATAATCAACATAAGTTCCTTTATTGGACATGTAAGGAGTGTCAATATAAATTAAATCAAAATTATTCTCTACTTCTAGTGCATCTTCATTTAAAGACTTATTATCCTGATTATTATTAAAAATAGAGTTATTAGCTTCATTTATAAATTTAATAAAAAGGTCTTTAAATGGAGTATCCCATGTTTTCTTATTGCCAAAGCTTCTTTTAACATTAGACATTCGCATATATAAATTTTTCCTATGAAATAAATTATATGGTCTTTTAATAATACATGCTTGAGCTAAAGCAAAAATAGCTATTGCATACTTATAATCATCTTCAATTAGATTTATGTTTGTTATAATTTGATCAAGCCATTTATTTTCAGAATCTGTGAAATAAATATCTTTAAAATTATCTTGAATCACCGTAGGATAATTAAAATCTTTTTTTTTGGTTAATATTACTTTTAAATCGTTTTTATCCAAAATGGTCGCATTATTTTCAATCAATGCTTTTCCAATGTAGTAATTAAAAGATAAGATATCATTATAATATACTTGCTTATCTAATGTTTTAAGTTTATAAGCTATTGAGCCTGTTCCTCCAAATGCATCTAAGCATGTTTCAAAATTTAATTTTTCAATATGTGATCCGATCCAATCAGACAGTTTTAATTTACTCCCATTATATCGTGTACTTGGAAATTTAAAAGCATTCTTTCGAATTTCAATTTTTTGATTGAATAATGTATATTGATACTCCATACATATTACCTATTATTAATTTATTACCTATTATTAATTTACTCACACTAAGTTAATTTTTTATAACATGTTCATATAACTTTAACTAATAAAATAATTAACTACATTGAAGATACTCTGCATTACAGCTATTTTTAAATTTATCTAAAATATCTAAAGTATCTCCATCATCAATTAATTTTCCATCTTCAATTAAAATGGCTCTTTTAGATAATTCCTTAATAAAATTCAGATTATGACTAATCATGATTATTGTAGTTTTCAATTCCTTATTAATTCTTTTAATTGAGTTTGCAACTATTCGTAATGTAAGAGGATCAAGATCTCCAAAAGGTTCATCTAACATGAGAATATTTGGTTTAGAACAAAGAGCCAAAGCTAAAGTAGCTCTTACCTTCTGACCTCCAGATAATTCATAAGATTTCCTATTTAAAATATCTAAAGGCAAATCCAAAGCTTCAAAAATTGGTTTAACTTCGCTCTTAACAGCTTTATCAGGAAATTTAGGGAATAAATCATCTAAAATATCTCCTAAAAGTCCAACTTGTTCTAATCGACTTTTTGCTTCAAGTTCAGGAAGATCTGTTAGTTGATATAGAGAATCTAAGAGTTTATCAGACAAACCTTCTTCCTTTGCTTTCTTTTTAGCATAATCTATAACATCCTGATTTTTAAACCCTAATCTAACAGCTATTTGGTCCCTAATCGTTGAATAATGAGCAAGAGCAAATTCTTGATGCATAAATCCTAAATTCTTTCGAATATTCATTCTCTCAATACTTGGCTTGCTTATATCAACCCAATCATCTTGCTCTGGATCTGATTTAAACAACACCTTTCCATTATCACTTTGGTCTAAACCAGCGAGTATTCTTAAGAGAATTGTTTTACCAGCTCCACTTGAACCAATCAAAGATAAAATATCTTCTTTACATACGTTAAAACTAATATCTTTCATTTCAAGAACATTTCCACCAGTAAGAAGATAATATCTTTTATAAATATCGATAGCCTTAATTAAAGTATCATTAATCAATGTTTTATCTAAAGGAATTTCATCATCGATATCTTTTAAAAATTCATCGATTATTTCTTTTGGCTTTCCTTCTTCTTTAATTTCACCATCTTCCAATAAAATTAAACGATCTGATAGATATTGATGTATTTCTGGCAGGTGAGAAACTAAAACAACGGTAACACCTAATTCCTTGTTAATATCCTTAATAGCTTTCAATATGGATTGTTTTGTTTTTGGACAAGCCATCGTGGCAGGTTCATCAAGTAAAAGAATATTTGGCTTTTTTGCTAATTGTCTTGCGATTATTAATCTTTGTTTTTCTCCTCCACTTAAAACAGGAGCATAATGATCTACTTTATCATTAAGACCAACTGTCTCAAGAAGTTTCCTGGCTTCATCACCATATTGAGCATTTGCAAAATCAAAATCAACTGTTGATTCATCACCATATTTAGAACCATATAACTTCCTTATAACATTATTATAAGCTGATTCAGGCCACAAGCCAAAGGATCTTTGAAGATGAATAGCTGTTTCTTTTTTTAACTTATTAAAGTAGTATTTGCTTGAATCATGATTCACCTTAACATCATTTATCTTCACTGAACCTGAATCAAAATCTTCCACTCCCCGTAATATTCTAAGTAAACTGGTTTTACCCGAACCACTTTTACCAATTATTCCTAATATCTCTCCTTCTTCAACATTTAAATTTATATTTTTTAATGAGGTTATAACTTCTCCATTATCCAATTTATAAGCTTTATTAAGGTTTTTGACTTCGATCATTATTTCACTTTATAGCTATTAATTTTAAATTTAGTAAATTTATTAGTTTAAAAAAATATTCATAATTTTATTTAATTTATAATTTATCAAGTTTAAAATTATTAAATTAAAAATTATTAAGTTAGAATTTACTAAAAATTAGAAAACATTAAAATAAAAATTTATTTTCCATTTTTGAATATTCCTTTTATTTTATAAAAATCATTATAAAATTTACAATATATAAAACATGATTAATATAATTAAATACAAAAGTCAATGATTACAATGTTTTTATTCCTTTAGGCATCTCTTTAAAATATCTTCTAAACTTTTTCGGCCAATTTTCAATATTTAATCCATACTGACTTATAAACGCTGCAGTCCATCTCTCTAAACCAACTCCACTACAACCAGACCACAAAACCTTATTATCCTGAGATTTCACATTAAACCCTTTAGTATATTTAGTTGCATTAATTGAAAGATTCTGTATTTCAATCCACTTATCATTGTAAGGAGTTAAAGCTTCATAATCAACAGTTCCAGCACCTTCCATCTCAGATAAACCAAATTTACCTTCTTGAGCCATGAACCAAGGAGTGACCCAGGCAGTACGCCATTTAATCTCCAAAATATCCTCAAAAATATGCTTATATTTTTCTTTAAGTCTCTCTGCATGTTCCAATATATCTTTTTTTGTACCAATCCACACCAACTCCAATCTATGAAATTCATCCACTCTTTCAATACCATGAATTCCGCCAGACTCATATCTATGGCTGGTTCCAGAATGATCATACACTTTTATAGGTAGTTGATCACTTGCTAAGGTTTCTCCCTGTAAAAAACCCCAAAATGAAGGGCATTGAGCATAACACATTCCACCTATAGGCATGTCAATTTTTTCTTTGATTAAATCTACTGGAACTTCTTTGGTTATATTATAAATATTTTTTACATCTTCCCAATATTCTGGATCTCTTGTTTTTGGAGGGCAAACATAATAAATTTCAGGGTAAACTCCTTGTGCATGACCACTCCTCATCCAAACCTCCCATGGCACAAGTTTGGGAAAAATCATTTCGTTATATCCTAAAGGTTCTAACAATTCCTTCAAAACAATTTTCTCAAAAGTTCTGAATAGATGAGTTGCCTCTGCCCCATAAATCCACTGCCCACGATTATAACCTCTCTTTATCCATCCTTCATTCAGCATAGATTCTGTAGGATCTTCATTAAATTTAAATTCTTTATCTTCACTTTCCCATAGTAACTCCCAGTGTTCACTTTTACCACCATAATCTGCTAATTTATTTCGTATAAGAGAAATGATACGATCAGGTATTCTCTTCTCAACCTCAGAAAAAGTCAATTTTTGCTCAGATTCAATGTCAAATGTCACATCAATATATTTTCCATCATAATCAATACTTTTAACATAAGGTAAAGTTTTTATATTAACATTATTATCTGCTTTAATTTTAATGTTAAAAAAATCTATTAAAACTTCTCGAACACCTATCTTAAATTTAAACCCCATTAAATTAGATAACTCTTTTTTCAATCGTATTAAAGCCTCATTAGCTCTAACAACCTGATTACTTTTTAAGTGTATTTTTAACTTGTTTCCATTAGTATTAAAATCTTCTATATTTACCCCAACTTCAGAATTTTTTAAAAATATTTTGTCAACACCATTCTTAAAAAAATCATCAAAAACATCGTACAAGTCAGAAACTTCTTTTGTAAATATAAAACTTGCCTTTAAATCAAAATAAATCATCAATTCACATCCCATTAATTATGAAAATAATAAAATTCAAAAACGAAAAATTCTACAAACTATTACAAATACTAAACTATTATTATATTTTATACCATTTAATATTATATACTATTAATGAGATTGTAAATTTTTGTTGAGATTGTAAATTTTTGTGGAGTTTTTCATGAAAATCCAGGATTTATATAAACGAAAATAAGGGAAACTTCGTTTCCTAAATTTCTCACTTTGTTCGAAATTAAAAATTTTCTAATTTAAAACAAATTTGAACTAAAGAGAGTTTCTATTAACCTAATCAAAAATTATAACATATTGATAAAATTTATAAAATTCTGAAACTCCCTTATTTAACTAAATGTGGTAAAATTAGTATATAAAAGATTTTGATATTCAAACACAGCATCTGTGGCTTTAATTTAAGATTTAATGACTTTACATGTCCTCTAGTTATAAAGTGACAATATAATGTTCTACAAAATTAGTTATTATCTCTGATTTTATAAGTTAGAAAAACGAAATCTTTCTTTATAATCCTTGACATAATTTTTGTAAGTAATGGACTTTTTAAATAAATATAATATTATTTTATTTTAAGTTTTATTAAATTAAATAGTGTATTTATTGATATAATTAATTTTACAATTATTTAATAATGAAATAAGCCATATTTAAATGATGTTTTCAAACAGAGAATAAATTCTTCTAAGTTAAAAATAAATTTTAACCAATAAAAGATTATATAAAAAGTTTATTAATTAAATTATTAATATCAAGGACTATAATTTAAAATTGAACAATTTAAAGCATGATTTTTAATAAAAATTTTTAAAACAAATAGTTACAAAAGTTCGAAGATAGTACTATAACTTATAAAATCAGAGATTTTAAAGTTAAGAAAAGTAATATAACAAAAAATAAAAATAAAATAAATGTTAAATAATGTTTGTTTTAACACCCATCATATTGTATATTATTTATTTTTATATGTGTATTACTAGTGCGAACAGCACCTTCAAAGAAGATAGCTGCATTATCAACTGGTACTATGCCTGTGGAAATATCGTCTGTACCATCGTTCTTGATACCAGCAGTTATTTGAACATATTTTGTTTCAGCTGGCATATCATAGCGGAATTCATCCGTAACACAAACAGTTTTTGAAGAATCATCGATTTCATTTTTATTTTCATCATAACATTTAATATCATAGAAACCAACACAACTAAAAATACCTCCTACATCACTAATTGATACACCATTAGGGGCATTATAAGTTTCTTTACTCCAAACAGCACCTTTACCACAAGCTTTAACCCAAAGTGAATATTTTAAAGGTAGATGTATATCAGAAGGATTGGGTTTGAACTTACCATTTTTATATGATGGATCAACAGTTGCAGTTACATGGTAATCACCACCACAGCCTTTAGAAGCTAAAAGACTATCTTTTAAACTATAACTAAAATCACCAGAATCATCACAATAAGCGGTAGTTTTAGAAGTTTGACCATTTTTTTCAATAGTTATTATAATTGGAACTCCATTCAAAGTATTATTTCCTACAGCATCAAGAAGATTAAGTTTACCATGTAAGTTAGTATCACTGCTTATGGCTGTTGAAGAATCATCTAAATCAATTTTAGTAGCTATTTTAGAGGCGTTAACACAGATTTCAAGATAATAATGAGTTATATCTCCTAATGATGGACGATTTGCTATATCATATAACCAAAAAACTGGCAAATTCTTCTTATCACTGAAAAAGCAATTACACTCAAGATAAGGCACTCCCTTAAAATCTTCATATCTTTTATTTGGAATGCCATTTTCATCTAATTTAAGAGATATCTTGTTGAGAATATCCTCAAAAGAGAGATTATCGGGATAGTAGTCCAGATTATTTTCCATTTTGCTTAGAAACTCTTCTTTAGTAATGATAAAAGTACTATCTACATTAACAGCAGAAGTTTCATATTTCAATGTTATTTTATGAGGGTTACCAGCACTTATGTTTCCTACTGAAAGAGTAAAAGCCAAAAACACTATACTTAAGCCAATTATTTTTTTATTCAATATATCATCTCCTTAATTACATACAGTTGAGAGTTTCTATTAACCTACCAAAAATCATAATATTTTGATAAAGTATTTTATAAATATATGAAACTCCCATATTAGCCTAATGTTGTGGTAGTATATAAAGGTGTTGATTATTCACACCCCCTGGTTTTGATGATGACCCTTTTATATGCTGATGTTTTTGTGATAAGGGTATGTTAGTAGCTCTTTTAATGACCATATGTGGTCTGTTAATCCTATAGACATCATTGGAGTTATTTTATCATATTTTTTCCACACATTATCCTTTAT
>JAISTD010000170.1 GCA_031272765.1 Candidatus Methanovirga australis
CACGATATGGAAGAAAAGCAAAGAGATCAGTTAAACTTATAGAAGAGAACATGAAAAAGAAACATGTTTGTCCTAAATGTGATAGACCTTATGTAAAAAGAGTCAGTGCTGGTATATGGAAATGTAGGAAGTGTGGTGTTACATTTACAGGAGGAGCTTATGTTCCAGTAACTCCAATGGGGAAATCAGCTTCACACAATATAAAAAAGGTTGTTGGAGGTTTGTAATTGTACAAATGTACAGTTTGTGGATTAGAAATAGATCCTAAAAGTTACATTGAAAACAAGTGTCCTAAATGTAGAAATAGGGTTCTTGTTAAAATAGTTCCTGAGATAAAAAGAACTGTTTCCTCAAGATAATTTTTTCATGTTTTCATCTGTTTTTCTATTAAATATCTGTTTTTTATTAAATTTTACTTATATGTAAGATAATAAGTTCACATATACTAATTATGATAATAGATTTATAATAAAGTTCGTCTTTATTATAATAATAAAATTTGTGTTTATTAATTTTTATTTAATAATATTCAAAACTATAATATTTAATGTTAATATAGATATTGAAACAATGATTATTTCAACTTCTCGAAGACCATCTCAAAAAACAAGAATTTTTTGTAAAAATTTGTCAACAGCTCTTGGCTATAAGTATATAAATCGAGGAAAGATGAGCCTAAGAGATTTGTACTTAAAATCATTGGAAGAAAATAAAAATTCAATAGCTATTATTTCTGAAATTAAAGGTAATCCTTCTAAAATAACCTTTCTTTCAAATGAAGGATATAAAATATTAGAGCTAAATATATCAACAAATCCAAATAAAGAAAGATTAAATATAAGATCAAATGATTTAAGTTTAAAATGTAATAAAAAAGGCTTAGAATTTATAGCGAACATTTTAAATGTTGAAAAAGATCAAAACTCAATTAACAACTATATTTTAATTAGTGATTACAATAAAAAAGACAATATAGCTATTGTTGAGTTTTATGATGATAATGGAATTAAAACAGAATTTAAAATCGCTATTAGATCTTTAAAGAAATATTAAATCTTTAATTAATCATGATCATTTTTTTAATTTTATAACTGTTGTTCTTATGTCTGAAAATTGTTCAAATATTATTAATTTTGTTAAAGGAAAAATATTTATAGATTTTGATAGTGAAAAAGATGCAGATATTGTTTATAATGCTGTTTATTTAGAAATAGAAGCAATTCCTGATTATCGTTCTAAAGCAAGTATTGAAGTTGAAGGTAAAACATTAACTATATTCATTGGTTCAAAAGATATGACTTCTTTTAGAGCATCTATAAATTCTATTATTAAATGGATTAAATTATCTTATGAAATGATCAATACAATAGAGAATTCATATAAATAATTAAACTTATTATTCATATTTTTTAAATTAATTCAAATATTAATTTTATAGTATATTATACATGGAATAAATACTTATAAAAAATTAATATAAAAAGAATATATAACCATTTATTATTACATAATATTTAATAAGCTAATAAATGATATTAGTAAATTTGCAAGAAATTATTTAATAAACTTATAATAATCCAAAGGTGATAAAATGGAAATTCCTCAAAATATACAAGAGCAGTTAGCTAACTTTCAAAAATTACAACAACAAGTCCAGGCTGTTAGTGTTCAAAAACAAAATATAGAAATTCAAATTCAGGAAACACAAACAGCATTTGAAGAACTTAAAAAAGCTGATCCTAATGATACAGTTTATAAGACTGCTGGAAGCTTATTAATTGAAGTTAAACCAGATAAAATGACTGAAGAATTAGATGAAAGAATAGAAACCCTTAAACTTAGAGAAAAAACTGTATCTCGCCAAGAGGAAAAGGTTTTAAATAAACTTCAAGAAATGCAGACAACAATTCAAGAATCTATGAAAGAAGCAGGAATCCAATAATAACTTATTAACAAGAATATTAACCAAATTAAGAAGAATATTTAATTTTTAAACTACTATTTTAATTATCAAACTTACTATAAAAGTTTATCATATAATTAATAGGTTAATGTGATAGAATTTGGGTGTGGTGAGAGGAGGTGGTGTAGTGATGAAAAAACTTAAAAAATTAGACGACAATGATTTAGATGAAATAGTTGACTTTTTATATGATGAAGTATTTAAATTCATTAATTTTAATGTATCTTCTAAAGGAATTAAAGACATTGATATAAATTTTGAAATTTTGTTTGAAGAAAATGATAATATTCTTGATATAAAAACTGATATGTCTGCTGATTTTGATAAACTTTCAGAACCTAATTCCAATATTCTATCTAAATCTTGTGATAATGCACTTGAACTTTTAGATGTTTATTTAGATGAGCACTTTAGAGAATGAACTCAATCATACGAAGAAATGTGTATTGTTCAACCTAACGGTAGATAAGACATTTAATTTTCCTTTTTCTATCGCATTTTCTATACATAGTTCTATCTATTTTTATATTTATTTAGAGCCTATTTTTCATGATAATTTTGACATAGATATAGGCAAACTTTTTTAACAGAGTCTTAAAAATTTTTTAATTCTTCTTCAATTGTATCCCAGAATTCAACTGCCCAAGATGGGTCACCATCGATAATCATATCCAATAATCTAAGTTTTTCATCTTTTAATCTGAAAAGTCTGAAATCTTGCTGGGACTTTTTTTTCCCTTCTTTATTACAATCTAAGTATAAACCATCAGAGTATTCAACATCAAAGTCTCCAGATTTGACAAAATCGCCAACTAATGAATAACCGTTTTTAACAGTTTTATCTAATTTTTCAATAGTTTTTAACCATCCTCCGTTTACTCTGAATTTAATATCTGGATCAATATTTTTAATTTCTTTCTCCCAATTTAACATCATATTTTTTCACCTTTCATTGATAATAATATTATTTATATTTTTTTTATCAAATATTTTATTTAAATTTAATGTAATTTTATTAATGTCTTATTTTTTATTAAATTTTAAAAGGATATAATATATATCTTTAAATTAAAGAAAAACTTCTTTTTTCTAAATTTAAAATAAAAAATTTTAAATTAAAATTTAAATAATTTAAATAATGTTATATCAAGTAATTAAAATATTAAAATTTTCTAAGTTAAAAATTAAGATTTTTAAGTAAAAATACTACAATTGTAAAAAATTTCGTCTTAAACTATAGTAAAACAAATATATGATTATTAAGAAATATTGATAAGATATTTATGGATTTTAACATTAACAAATTTAAAGAAGATATTCGATTTAGGAAGAAAATTGTTCATATTGAAACTATTCCTGAAAAAATAGCTGAATATTGTAAATTAGATGATTTAAATCCAATAATTGAGAAATATTTAAACAATGAAAACATTAAACTTTATAAACATCAGGCTACTGCTTATAATAAAATTAAAAATAAAAAGAATATAATTATTACCACTTCGACAGCTTCTGGAAAAACATTAGCATTTAATCTTCCAATTTTAGATAGTCTATCCAGTGATAAGAAAGGGACGGCTCTCTATATTTATCCTGCTAAGGCATTGACAAATGATCAATTAAATGTTTTAAAGAATTTAGAAGAGGATTTAAACTTAGATATTAAACCTCAAAGATATGATGGGGATACCCCAAAGAGTAGCAAATATTCTATTCGTCAAAATTCAAGAATTATTCTAACAAATCCATATAAGTTACATCATATTCTTTCCTGGCATCATCAATGGAAAAAATTTTATTCGAGCTTGGAATATGTTGTAATTGATGAAGCACACTACTATAAAGGAATATTTGGTTCAAATGTAGCTTATTTAATCCGACGATTAAAAAGAATAGCTAAATTTTATGGTTCAAGTCCACAATTTATTTTATCCTCTGCAACATTGGCAAATCCTTTGGAATTAGCTTACAAGTTAACTGGAGAAGAGTTTGATCTTGTAGATGAAGATTCATCACCAAGTGGTGAAAAAGATTTTATTTTATACAATCCCTTTATTAAACAGAACATTAGTAAGAAAGATTCTTTAAAGAATAAATCTTCTCAAAAAATCATAAATTCCTCTACAGAAAATAAAATATCTTTTTTAGGAAATCAAAAATCACAAATTACTTATAATTCAAATAGTAATGATATTAATAATGGTAATGGTGTTTCAATACATCAGGAGACTGAATTAATTTTCATATATCTGATTTTAAAAGATATTCAAACTTTATGTTTCACTGTGTCTCGTAAAATTGCTGAATTAATAGCAAGATGGGCGAAACAAGATATGTTAAATTATAGGAGAAGATTGGTCAGTAGTATAATCACTTATAGGGCAGGTTATTTAGTTGATGAGCGTCGTGAAATTGAAAATGGATTGAAAAGTAGAAAGTATGTTGGTGTTACATGTACCAATGCTCTTGAACTTGGAATTGATATAGGTTCTATTGATGCTGTTATAATTTCGGGGTATCCTGGCACTATGATTTCAGTATGGCAACAAGCAGGTCGTGCTGGTCGTGAGAATCAAAAATCTTTAGTTATTTTAGTGGCTTTTGAAAATCAACTTGACCAGTATTTTATGAACAATCCAGAGTTTTTCTTTGATAAAGCCTGTGAAAATGCGATAATTGATTTAAATAATCAAATATTAAATAAATCCCATTTAATCTGTGCTTCTAATGAATTATCACTTGAAGAAGATGAATTAGCTGAATTTAATTTAAATCCCTCTGAATTTAATTCTCTTATAAAAGAAGGAACTTTAATAAGAGCATATAATGGACTTTATAGTTATGGATTCAATGATGATCCTTCTTTTAGACATTCTTTAAATCAACTTTCTTCAAAAATTTTTAAAGTGATCAATGAGGGCAAACTTCTTGAAACAATGGAATTATCTCAGGTTTATAGGGAGGCTCACGAAGGTGCAGTTCTTATTAATAAAGGTGAAACATACATTGTTGATGAAGTTGATTTAGAAGATAGTATAATTAATGTCTCTAAACGCAATGTTGAATATCATACAGTTGCTTTAAAGGATGTTAAAATTAAAATAATTGAAAAAATTAGAGAAGTTAAATTAAATGGTTTCACAATTTATTTTGGTCAGTTAGAGGTTTTAGAAGACTTTGTTAAATATAAGAAAGTTCATTTTTCTAAGATACTGGGAATTTTTCCTCTTGATTTGCCTCCTTTGAAGTTTAGAACTAATGGACTGTGGTTTACTGTTGATAAAGACTTAAAAAAAGAGTTGGAGGAGAAGTATGATGAGAATGATGTGTTCGCTGGAGGTTTACATGGTTTAGAACATAGTTTAATTGGTCTTTATCCATTACATGTAATGTGTGATAGGTTTGATATTGGTGGACTTTCAACTAATCATCACGAGGATACTCAAAAGCCAACAATTTTTATTTATGATGCTTATGAAGGTGGTATTGGTATAAATGATAAAGCTATTGAAGTGTTTAAAGATCTTATTGTTTCAACATCTAAATTACTTGAGAATTGTAATTGTGATGATGGTTGTCCAGCTTGTATATATTCTCCTAAATGTGGAAATGATAATAAACCTCTTCATAAAGAAGGAACAATTTTTCTATTAAATTATATTAAAAAAGAAATTGGTTCTTAATCCAGCTTAATTCCAAAAGGATAGATGATGAAAATTTCATTGTTTATAGAACAATTATACTTTAATAAAAATATAAGAAAGTTATTGTTATAAAGTTATAATACAATTAATGAAGCCTGAGATTGTCATGAATTTAATACAAACATTATTTAAAAATATGGGTTGGTTAGTGTTCTCACAGTTAATAGCTAATATCTTGGCATTTTTATGGACACTTTTAATTGCAAACTATATTCCTGTTGACAACTTTGGAATAATGCAAGGTGCTATTTCTTTCATGACAATAGCATCAATTTTCATGGATGTTGGAATGGGAGTATATGTAACACGAGATATTTCCAGGAATAAAAGCTTAACAAATAAATATTTAAGTAATATGATGCCTTTAAAGATTACTTTATCTTTGATTGTATTATTATTAACTTTTATGATTTTGTTGTTACTGAAATATCCAATTCTAAATTTGAAAGTTTTTCTAATTTTTGGTCTTCAATTTGCCTTAACAAGTATGGCATCATTATTTAATGGAATTTTTCAAGCATACGAAAAAAACGAGTATCAAGCTATTAATAACATTATCAATAGCATAATGCTTATATCGCTTATATTAGCTACTATTTATTTAAACACTGGATTAATTGGAATTTCAATTGCCTACATGTTATCAGCACTAATAGCTTTAATATATTCCATAATTGTATTGAACAATATTATAAAAGTAAAATTAGAGTTTGATTTCAAATTTTGGCACCAGACAATTAAAAATTCCTTCCCATTTGGTCTTACAAATTTTTTTAGTACAATCTACTTCTTAGTTGATACACTAATGTTAATAGCTATTAATGGGGATTTTGCTGGAGGTATTTATGGTGCAGCTTATAAAATTATCTTCGTTTTCACAACAATATACACTACTTACACAATTGTGATCTTTCCAGTGATGTCTAAATTCTATCAGAACTCAGATAATTTATTGAAACTGACTTACACAAAGTCAATCAAATATATTTTAATGATAACTCTACCGATTTGCATTTGTGTGAATTTTTATTCTAAAGACATTATTTCAATCTTATATACAAATGAATATGCATTATCAGCGACTGTGCTTCAGATATTAATATGGAATCTTCCGTTTCTATTTTTAAATGGTTTATCTGCACAATTTTTAAATTCTTCTTCCAATGAAATGACGGTTACGAAAATAAATCTAATAGCCTGTGTTTTTAATGTTATAATAAATTTTATCCTTATAGAAAAATTTACCTACATTGGTGCCAGTGTTAGTGTACTATTAACATCCTTATTAATATTCATATTAATTAACTATACAATTTCAAAAGAAATTTTCAAAATAGATAGCTGTTCATTGAAATCTATTACAAAAATCTTAATTGCATCAGCAACACTAATGACAACAATTCATATCTTCAATGTTTCATTAATTATTGCTATTCCACTATCAGTACTTGTTTATTCCACTTCAATTATTCTCTTAAAAGTTTTAAATAAAGGTGACATCTACATTTTAAAAGAAATTATTAACAAAAATAGATAAGATAACTTAGAGAAATCTTTGGTTCCGAACAAAGTGAGGAACTTAGGAAACAAAGTTTCCGATATTTCTCGTTTAAAAATTGGATGTGCAGAACTTAACTTAATCCAACTACCAAGACTCTTAAAAAAAAATTTACACAGCTTAGCGATGTTTGTGGAGAAATTATGGAAGAATACTCTAAAAATAACAGTGAAATTGACCTTAAAAAGGCAAAATCTGCAAATTTTCCAATGAAAAATGAAAATAAGGATAAAATATCATATCAATATATATTTAAACAAGTTTATAGAAACTCTCACATTAATATAACTTTATTATAAATATAATTATTACAAATTATATATTATTCTATATTATATTTAATAATAATTAATAATTACAAAAAATAAATTTAAATAATGATATTACAAAATAATTTATTCAAAAGTTAGTAATTTATTAAAATTCAAAAGTTAGTAATTTATTAAATAACTATTCAAATGTTTATTGATAAGTTAAATGAAATAATTTTATTAAATACAGCTAATCAATAATGTAATGACTAAATAAGAATGGGATATGAATTAAATATAGGTTAAATAATGATAAATAAGATTAGACTAAATAAAAGACAATTAATAATATAATAAATTATACTTAGATAATGAGAGGCAAATTAATGATAAAGAAATGTCTAACTTGTGATGGAAAAGGTTCTGTTGTAGTTAAGAAAAAAACATGCAAAGCATGTGATGGAACAGGATTTGAAAATACATTTGAAACAAAAAATCATTTTAAAGGAGTTAACACCAATGCAAAAGCAAAATTTGACCTTGAATATGATAGTGATGTACCCTGTGAAGTTTGCAATGGAACAGGAAAAATCGATATCTACAGGAAATGTGAAGTTTGTAATGGAACAGGAGAGTTAAATGTTTGTGGTAAATGTGGGAAAGCTATTACAGAAAATGTGGATTTATGTGATGATTGTGTTAAAATACTAAAAAAAGAAGAGGAAGAGAAAATTAAAAATGAAGAAGAAAGGATTAAGAAAATCATAAATGAAGAACAAGTTGTTTATGTTTTAGATGGCTTATCAGAAATGGATGATTTAGAAAAAGGAGTGACATATAAAGGTAGAGTTAGTAAGGTGGAAAGATATGGTATTTTTGTTAGTTTAAATAAGGATGTGTGGGGGTTATTAAGAGAAAAAAATCCGAAATGCAGAGTTTCGGACGAAATATTTGTTAAAGTTTCTCAGATAAAAAAAGATAGAGGAGAAGTGGATTTACAGCACAGTGTGGTTCTTGGGAAGTATAAACTCAAAACCTTAAAGAAGAATATAGCAAGGTCTACAATATCTTCTCTTGAGAACATTAAAACTGGAAAAAATGTAATGGTTCAAGGTGAAGTCTTACAAATTCAACAAACATCTGGACCAACGATATTTACTATAACAGATGAAACAGGTATTACATGGGTTGCTGCATTTGATGAAGCAGGTACTCGTGCTTACCCATCCATTAATCTTGGGGACTTTGTTGAAGTCACTGGAGAGCTTAGTGAGCATGGAGGGAAAACTCAGATTGAATCATCATTAATTGAAGTTTTAGAAGATATTGAAGCTGAAAAACTAAAAAAACTAATTGATAAAGCATTAGATGAATGTGCAAAAGTAGAAGGCACTGATTTCCTAATTGAAAGTCCTGTTTTAGAAAAATTGAAACCTAAAATGATGGAAGCTGCAAAAACTATTCGTAGAGCTGTTTTAGATGGAAGATCTATTTTACTTAGACATCACGCCGATGCTGATGGAATTTGTGCTGGAATAGCTATGGAAAAAGCTATTATTCCTTATTTAAATGAAATTAATCCAGATAAAGATGCAGAATGGCATTACTTTAAAAGAGCTCCAAGTAAAGCTCCATTTTATGAACTTGAAGATGTTGTGAAAGATTTATCTTTTGCATTGGAGGATTTGGAGCGTCACGGTCAAAAATTGCCATTAATAGTTCTTTTAGATAATGGTTCAACTGAGGAAGATGTTTTGGCATTGATGAAAGCGAAGATTTATAACATTGAAATCGTTGTTATTGATCATCATTTCCCAGGAGAAGTCGTTGATGGTAAGGTAGAAGTG
>JAISTD010000002.1 GCA_031272765.1 Candidatus Methanovirga australis
TAATATAATTAATTTTATAATTATTTAATAGTGAAATAGGTCATGTTTGAAGATATTTTTAATAACAGAAGATTATATAAAAAATTTATTAATTAAATTATTAATATCAAGGACTATAATTTAATATTTAAATTTAATATTTAATAATATGCTAATATCCTAATATAAAAATATTTATATATTAATAAAGTTTAAAAATTTAATAAAATAAAAAAGTGAAAAATAAGAATAAAAATAAAAAAATAAGAACAAAAATAAAGAAAAATTAAAAAAGTGGTTTTATGAAAGATAATATCTACATTAACTACGGTAAAAATCCTATAAAAATGACAAATGACTTAATGGAAAAAGCTAAAGTCTCAAAATATCTAAAATCAGACATGAAAGTGATTATTAAACCAAACCTCGTATTACCTTCATCTACAAAGAATGGGGCTACAACACATAGTGAAATAGTTGAAGGAATAATAAAATATCTACAAACACAAAATATCACAGATATTTCAATAGCTGAAGGTGCATGGGTTGGTGAGAAAACCACAACGGAAGCTTTCAAAGTCTGTGGTTACACTGATCTCTCAAAAAGATATGATATTAATTTAATAGACACTAAAAAAGAAGAAACCATAGACTATGAAATTGAAAATATTAGATTCAGAGTATCTAAAATATTTCAAGAAACCGACTATCTGATTAATGTTCCAGTTCTAAAAGGTCACTGTCAAACTAAACTAACAAATTGTTTAAAAAATCTTAAAGGCTGTATTCCTGATAAAGACAAAAGATACTATCACAATATAGGATTACATAAACCAATAGCATTATTAAACACCCTATTAAAACCCGATTTACATATTATTGATAGTATATGTGGAGATTTAACCTTTGAAGAAGGTGGAAATCCTATTGAATCTAATAGGATATTGCTTGGATATGATGGATTACTTTTAGATAGCTATTGCTCAAGATTAATAGCTTACAACCCAGAAGAAATTGAATATATAACCTATAGTGCAAAATACAATGTAGGAAAGTTATTTGATGAGCATACCAAGATTATTGAGTTAAATAAATCAAATAAAGATAATAAAGATTTTATAAAAAGTGAATTGGCAAAAGAATTAGAAAGATATGTTGATGAAAATTCTGCTTGTTCCCCTTGTTATGCTGGGCTAATATTTGCATTAAACAAAGCAGAAAATAATCCTAAAGACAGTTTAAATAATAATAATGAAAAGAATAATAATGAGAATGAAAAGAATAATAACAAAATTAGAATTGGACAAGGATTTAAAGGACAAACTAATGATGAAGATTTAGGTATTGGTGATTGTTGTAAAAATTTCTCCAAATATGTCAAAGGATGTCCACCAAGTGGACTAGATATTTTAAACTATCTAAACTCATTCGAATTTGATTAATAATGTTCACTGATTATAGTCCTTGAAATAATTTTTTTAAGCAATCTTCTTTTCATTTTTCTGAATCCTTTTCATTTTTATTTGAAATCCTCTTTTTTAAGAATTTCACTCCCCCTAATATTCATTAATCAAGATCACTTAAATCCATCAAATTTCTCTCATGGATCATTACTATTACTACTCACTAAGCATTCTTTATTATTAATTCTTGTTATAATAGTCATTATATCACTCAATATTTATGCCTTTATTTTTTCTATATATTTTCATATTATAACCATGATTTTTTCCCGTTTTTTTCTATATCAGGCTGTGCGACAATTATTTTTTCATTTTTTTTTTTTTTTTTGAGGGAAGAGTTTTGCAATTGGTTTATCAATGTTTGGTATCGGTATATACATGATAACATACAGTGAAGTAACTATGAAGAACTTGCAGAATAGATTGATTGATGTTAGAAATGATATACAAGCTATTTAAAGGTCATTTCTATCTTGCGGGCACATTAATATTGGCGGTAGCTATGTTGATCATATATTGCTTATGGCTGTTGGTTTTGGTTTAATTGGTTTAGCTATATATTTCTTAAATTATGGCATGGTTGTTATGAAGAACTTACAAGACCGTTTAAAAGATGTGCGAATATACAATTGAATGCACAAATAAAAATTAAAATATATATTTTCAATACATTCTAACTGGTGTTTAGTCCAGGTTCAATTCCTGGATTAGAATTTTGATAGTATGAAACTATCACTAATCATAATGTTAATTATGATTCCTCTACTAATAACATCAAACATTACTGCAAGAGAACTTAAAATTGATGGTAAAGGTTTTAATTTTGGCAGTGAAAGGTTAATGGAACAAAATAGAGCCAGTGAATCATGTGAATGATTTAATTGAAGACACTTTGCCAATCAAATGATTTCAGATAGTAATTCTTTTAATAACAGTAATCTCTCTCTTAAAAATTCAATAAAATCCGATCTTTTTAAAGAATCTTTATAAGCTATTTTATCCTCCTTAATCCTGAACTAATAGTATTAATTTTATCATCACTTATTTTAAAAACATTGTTTGTAGAAAATGGAGGATCAATGTATGTTAGATCAACTTTTCCTTGTAACTCTAACTCATATATCATGCTTTTTAATATTTGAAAATTTTCTCCATAAAATAACAATATTGTCTGAAATAGTATTTATCTCATCTTTGTTCAATAAATTGTTATAGGGTCATTTAATACTATTTCATTTTCAAACTTCTTATTTGGATATTCTAAAATCATGTTAGCACTATAATTAACTAAATTCAATCGTTTAAAAATTTAAAGACTATACAAAAACTCTCTTAATACTAAACTACTTAATATTATTTCATCTGAATTATTCTCTAAATATTGATACATCTTATTTTTTCCCTTCAATATATAAAACACTATCTAAAATAGCTATTTTAATGGCATCAACCAATTATCATTATTTAGTAATGTAGTAGCATCTCTAAACTGTGTATTTTGATGACCTCCAAAGTCTGTTAAAAATTTTGCTTCACCAACAACATACTTATTATTGAAACGACCTATAAAATCCAATCCTTTATTTTCATCATAATGTAATTGTTCTTTTGCAAATTTTGCCAATTTCGAATCATTTCCTTTCAATATGCCATTTTCGTTTGTATCTAAAAATTCAGTTTCACTTAATAACTCAAAACCTAAAAATCCTTTATTAATCCATTCTTGAAATTTGGGTCCCATTTGTCTATTGGTTTCTTTAGGCGTAAGATTTATTAAAAATTTCATCCAAGCCCATAGAGTATAATATGCCTCCAAGACGATTAATTGTTTTTGGATTGATTTCTATAGACTTAGGATATATCCTTAAAAATGCTATATATGGGTCTTTAATGGGGAATAAATCTAATTTTAGTAATTAATTAATTGTGAACTGTCACAAGTTTAAATGAGGTTTCTATATTTTTCCATAATTTTTCATCAATATCTCTAATTCCTTCAGGAATTGTAGGATATACCCTAAACAGATCATCTAAATAAGACTTTTGAGCTGCATATTCTACACTTAATTTTGTCCAATAATTCATAATGTCTTACTTTGATTAATATCAACTTTGATAATATCAATTAATAAAATTAATATGTATTAATTAACATTATTAATATAATAAAAAAAATATATGCTACTAAAAATAAAAGAAATTACTAATATAATAATATTATTTATTTTTATATATTATTTATTCTTTTCATTAAATAAAGCTATTCTTATAGAAAATATTATAAAAATAATCACTGTAAAATTATTTATTGGTGTTTAAATGAGTGAAGACATTGGAAAAACTATTAATGAATTAACCCTTTATGAGAAAAAACTTTTAAAATCCTTAGGTGAAAACCATGATAAAAGTCCTGAGGAAATATCAAAAGAAACTAATATGAATATTAAGTCAGTGATGAGTGCAGCTGGATCTCTTGCTTCTAAAAATATTATTAAGGTCAGCACACTTATAAACGATACTGTCCAATTAACAGACACAGACATGACTGATTTACCTGAAAGAAAAATTTTAAATGCTTTAAAAGATGAAAATAAAATATCTATGAAAGACTTATCAGAAATTATTGATATGAATAAAGTTAAAATAGCTATTGGTTGGTTGATTCGTAAAAATTGGGCTAAACTTGAAAAGGGAGTTATTCATCTTAGTGATAGTGGATTGAATTTTGTTAGTAAGAAAGGTGAAGATGAAAGACTGTTGGATATTCTATTGAAAAATAAAGAAATAGCTATTTCTTCTTTAGATAATGATTTACTTTCAGGATTGAAACTTTTAAAAAATAGAAAAAATTTGATTAAAATTAAAAGTAATAAAGTCCATAGCTTTGAGATTCTCAGTAAAGGATTTGAGATTTTAAATCATGGATTTTCTATTGAAGAGGAAGCAACACAACTTACCCATCAAGATCTTAAAGAGGGAAAATGGAAAGAATTGTTTTATCGTCCTTATGATATTAATGCTGAGTTTCCAAGATATTTCCCAGGAAAAGGTCATCCTTTAAGAAAAATAATTGAAGAAATTAGAGAAATCTTTCTTAATTTAGGCTTTAGTGAATCAAAAGGCCCTATTGTGGACTCTGCCTTTTGGAATTTTGATTCTCTTTTCCAACCACAAGATCATGCTGCACGTGAAATGCAAGATACTTTCTATGTTAAAAATCCACCTATAACCGACCTACCTGAGGAGAGTTTAGTTGAAAAAATAGCTAATGTTCATGAAAGTGGTGGGGAAACTGGTTCAGATGCTTGGAATTATAAATGGGATATTGATATTCCTAAACAATCTTTACTTAGAACGCATTCAACAGGAATATCCACACGTTATTTATACAATCATCAAGCTCCTTTAAAGATGTTTTCAGTTGGTAGAGTTTTTAGAAGAGAAACAATAACATATAAGCATTTACCTGAGTTCCATCAAGTGGATGGTATAATCTCTGATGAAAAAATAAATTATCAGTCTTTATTGGGTATTTTAAAAGAATTTTATAAAAAATTAGGTTTTGAAGTTAGATTTAGACCAGCTTATTTCCCATACACTTATCTTTCTACTGAGTGTGAAATTTATTTAGAAGAAAAAGGGAGTTGGATTGAACTCGGTGGTTCTGGAATGTTTAGACCTGAAGTTTTAGAACCATTAAATATTGATGTTCCAGTTATGGCTTTTGGTCTTGGAATAGAAAGATTAGCAATGATTAGATATGATATTACAGATATTCGAATGTTATATAAAAGTGATATTAATTGGTTAAGGAATTTACCTATTAAAAATGGTTTAAAATTAGAATAGTGTATTTGAGAATAAAATTAAAAAAAAATAGAATATAATCTATGTTATCTAATGACAAAAATTAATACTTCTTTAAATACAATAAAAACCAATAAAATAACATGTATTGAAAAATGTAATACTTTATTATAAATTAATATAGTATAGCACCAAATTTTTAGCATGGAATTTATCATATTATATATAAATAAATCCAAAAGTCCTTTGCCAAAAATTAAGTTTTATACTATAACTTTATTTTTTGCATTAATAAATCAATGAAAGGATTAAACTCTGTATACTATCGTCCAAAAATCGTGGCAACCAGGTAATAATTCGCCTTCGCCTATTCGTGGATCCATACTGTTCACCTCCTTTTGCTTGAAGGGCCTATTAAACATCCTGAATGCTTCTTTTTCCAAAGGGAATTAGCAAAATCTTTGATGTTACATTTTTTTTGAAGTTTTTATGCAAACCTCAAAATGCCCTCATTTATACACATCTGCACAACAAACATATATACTTTACGGTTTTATGAGACTGTAAAAAAGGGTATTGACCCTTTTATGTACTGACGTTTTTATGGTAAGGAAATATTAGCAGTTCTTTTAAAGTCTATTCGTGATTTGTTAGCCCTATTGACATCATCGGAGTTACTTTATCATATTTTTTCCAAACATTACCCCTAATTCTTTTTAAATCAGTTTTTTTCAAAGAAGAATGTGGTCGTACAAGATTATGCTCGGTCATTTTGCAAATTAAGATGGGTACTGTAGCTATTCGTCTTCTTTAGAATACACTAAGGTTTTTCTTGCTAATTTTTTGTTTTTTTGCCTTAAATTTAAATTTTCTCGTTCAATATACGATGTAGAAATTTCAAAATCCTTAATATCCTCAGAATTGCCGAAAATTATTCTTTTGCGGTAGATTATTTTCGTTTTATTCTATCATATGTTTGTTTCACAACTTCGTTTGCTGCTTTTTGAGTCATATCGCCCAAGTGAGCTGCTAAAATTATCTTATTTTTTGGGATCGAATACTTAAGTAGACCCATCTTTCATTTTTCTGATTGGCAATCCATGCTCGGATACGTTTTTTTTAACAAAAGTCCAAAGTTCATCAAGTTCCACTTTATCAACGTCTATATCTTTCATTAAAACCTGATTAACTTCTCCACAATGTTTGGATGATATTCGCAACCATCTACGGACAGTGTCAAGTTTAACATTCAATATTTCCGCTGTGGATTTGTGAACAGTTCCATTTTTTGTTTTATAAGTTCCATTACCAACCACATTTTCATTTCCAATCTTCCCATAATCATCACACCCTTTATTCGGACAAGGAACATCAACAAAACTCGGTTTCGGACCACGTTTACCCATAAATTATCACCATTATAATTTATGGAACAAGTAGTATATAAAACTTCAGTATATAGAAAGATCAACACCTAATTATAAAATATAATATAAATAATAAACTTTATTCAATTCCATTATTAAAAAAATGCATCCAATGAACTTTGTTTAGATTTGTCACTTTCAAACAATGAATTTACACTTAATTCTTGGATTTCAAGCCTTTGAACAATGTATGGATTAATTGGATATCTATTCACCAAATCTTTTGAAATTTCCAAGTATTTGGTTACTGAACCCTTTGAAACAGTCAACATAAGATTGTTTCCACATTTACATTTACCTGTAAGTGGTATTCGTCTATATTTAGCATTACATTTTGTGCATCTTACTTTCTGTTTAGAAAATGTTCTGGAGTTACCCATAATATCTGGTAGGAAATGAGAGGATAAAACTCCTTCAACTACTCCTTGCTGATCAACAGCACGTATCATCTCGGCTAAGGCAATTTGAGAGTCAACTTTCTCTTTCATTGAATTTAAGGTTTTATATAAGCAGATATTAGGTCCAGCATCGATTTGTGAGGTGTGATGTGAAAACATTAAATTCTCGTATTGGTGAGGTGTTCCCAAATGTTTTCCAACATTATCAATTAAATCTAATACTTCTGTTGGTTTAAGATCTTCGTATGTTTTATTAAAGAACTCTAATGGAAATTTTTCAATGATATCTATTTTATGAGATTCATCATCTATTTCTTCAGGATCTATTCTTGATGATAGAACAAGTGGAGCATCCATACTTCCTCCCCTTGTACTTGGAAGGTATGTTTTGGAAAAGTTTATTAAAGCATCTAAAAGTAGCATCACAGAATCTTCATCACTATCACAATTTCTCCTTTTTGCTGAATGGAAATAAGGATGAGCATAACAGCAGTGCGCAGATGTAAACCCTACAACTCTGCTTAAAACTCCTGCTGATGTGTGTGGTGCAAGACCTACAACTAAATGACCAATTAAATCTTCTTTATTTGTAAGATTGTAAAATCTATCCATTTTATAGAATCTCTCTAAAAGGTCGTCGATAAAGTTAGCCACTCTAACTAAGTATTCTCCACAATTTTTAGACATTACAATATCTTGAACTTTTAATTCAATGATTTGGTTTTCATTTTCAATTGGACTGCCATGAATATCTTTATCATAATCCAATTTTTTTAGTTTTTCAACTGTCACTCCAATTTCTTTTGGTATGAAATGTGTTAATGGAAGGTCAGTTGAGTCATGTCTGATTGTAGCATCTTTAAAGATGAATACTTCATTTTTAGCACGGAGTATCCCTTTTTCAACTGGTTCAGGGAGCTTTGATTTTGAAATCATTCCTTTGACACCTTTAACTTCACTAACTTGGCGAACACGAATATTTTCACTTGCTTTTCTAAGTAAGTTTCCAAGAGGTATTCTTCTTTTTGAAGGTTTGTCGATTGTTGTTGAAGAACCACATTTTGAACAGATTGAATTATATGATTTAGAGTTACAGTTATCACAGATTCTCTCAGATGCTTCTACACTATAATGTTTATTTTTAGAGGCTTCAGCTAATAACCTTCTTGTTCCTCCGTAGATTCCAACAGGGAACAATGAATGTGGGGCTGGTTTCATAAGCCTTTCTTTTGATTTTTCAGGCCTTCCAACACGACAACCAATGTATGTGGGGGATTTATCCATTATTTTAACTTCAGATATTTCATTTATTTTCTCAAGTGTGGTTTTATCAGAATTTTCATCTACATTTTCCTTTAAGGTGTGGAAAAGGGTGTATGCATTATCATTATTTATAATAACTTTCCCATCCCTTAGTTTATGACTTACACCGATAATTTCTAATATTCTTTTTTCAGGAGATAAATCTAAACTAAGATCTGTTCCTTCAATGTAATCATATTTATGTATCCAGGTTATTAAAGAATTCAGATCAGTGATGGTGATATCATTGTAGGAGTATGTGTACTCTGGATTCAATGGAACATCATACTTTTTAGATATTTCAAATGAGGTTTTAGCAGAAATATAGCTATTATTGAATATTTCTAAGTCTTTATAATCTTCCAAGTCTAAGGTTTTATTGTTGTTTAAATTAACAGTTAAAATAGTTTTATTATTTTCACCATTGATTAAATCAACAGTCAAACCATTATTTTTATATTCTTCACAATGAATTAAGATTTCCACCCACCACTCTTCACACCAAGCTGAAGGCAATAAATTCTGATTGTTTCTTAAGAATTCACCATAGGCAATTAAGATATCACCCAAGAACAGGATTTCTTTAACATCTTTTCTATATTTAACTGCTTCCTTAATCGTTTTTAACTTTAATACATCACCATTTCTTAATTTTACAATAGGTCCTTCAATTGAATCTACTGGAACAACGCAATTTCCTTTTCCAGGTCTTTCAATTTTCATTTGAGTTCCAACAGCTAAAAACTCTAATAATTCCATTGTTACAGGATTTACACCCATAGCTGCTAAACCCGTGTTTCTTGACCTACCATAACGAAGTCTAAAACCACCTTTCTCATTAGGATAACCTAAAACTGGTCGACCACCGATTATATCTTCGATATATTTGGCTTTAGGTTTTTCATCTTCACTATCATCTTTTTTCTCAGCAGACTTTTTATTAAACACCTCTAACCATTCCCATCCATCCAATCCAAGTTCTTTAGCATATTTAATAACTTTAGCAGATTTCTGAATTACTCCTTCTACAATCGCAAGTAATGCTCCACCACGAATATTATTTGTTTCAACCCGTTCTAAATCTCTATGTGAAACCTCAATTTTATCAGTTTGCTCTCCTGTCACCTCAACTGGAATATTTTTAGTAGCTAACCTTAATTCTTCTGGTTTAGGAGAATATTGGAGATTTGTGACTTCAGATTCATAAAGTTCAGCTTCTTCAACATATCTCTCCACTTCTAAATCAATCGGCTGATATTTACTAAGACCTGTTGTCTTCATAATTTGATGACCAAGTAAAACAGCCAAAGCTGCAGCTGTACCTCCTGCACTTCTAATAGGACCTGCAAAATAAACAGCTAAATATTGACTTCCATCAAAGTTTTGCTTTATTTTCACTTGAGATATTCCTTCAAGAGGAGCTGCAACAACACCCTCTGTTAAAATAGCTAAAGCTGTTCTAAGTCCCTGATCAGCTAACTGTTCTTTAGTTTGTTCTTTATCAGGCTCTTTTAAAGCTATTTCAGAAGATATTGCAAAAGCAACTTCTTCTCTTGAATTTTTTTCTTTCTCCAATTCCTTAATTCTTTTAGCTATTCCTTTTGGACCAACAAGCCCTTCAACTCTTTCAGCTAAATCCTTTGCTAAAGGTATTTCAGTTTCTACTTCAACATCAAAACCTTTTGATCTTGCATGATTAGCTATTGCATATAATTCCTGAGTTTCTTTTTCTAATCTATCAAAGTAATCCATACTAATCATAGCTATTTAATCTAATATATCTAACCACTGATATTTATCCTTTGTTTTTCCTTTGATTATGTTGAAGAATTCATTTTGGATGGATTTAGTAATAGAACCTACCTTTCCATTACCAACATCTATTCCATCAACCGTTCTTATTGGAGTTATCTCAGCAGCAGTTCCAGAATAAAATAATTCATCAGCCATGTATAATAGTTCTCTTGGTATCTTTTCTTGTACAACTTCATAACCTAAATCTTTAGCTATGGTTATAACAGAATCTCTTGTTATTCCTTTTAGAATAGAGGATGAAATAGCTGGAGTATATATGATATTATCTTTAATTAAAAAAATATTCTCCCCACTACCTTCACCAATAAAACCTTCAATATCTAACATAATACATTCATCCAAATTGTTTTCACTTGCCTCTAATTTAGCAAGTTGAGCATTCATATAATTTGCTCCTGATTTAGCCAAACTTGGAAGAGTATTTGGAGCTAAACGTCTCCAAGACGAAACCCCTACATCAACACCTTTTTCAACTGCATTATCACCAAGATACTGCCCCCAACTCCAAACAGCAATAGCTATGTTAACTGGTGATTTTTGAGGATCAACACCAAAAGTTCCATAACCACGATAAACAACAGGTCGGATATAACATTCCTTAAGATTGTTAATAGCTATTGTCTCTTTAATAACATCAGATATTTCCTCTGGAGTATAAGATATATTCATGCGATATATTTTCATAGATTCAAAGAGCCTTTGAACATGTTCCTTTAATCTAAAAATTCCAACATTTCCATCAATATCATAAGCCCTTATCCCTTCAAAAACACTTGAACCATAATGTATAACATGAGAAAGAATGTGTATATTAGCATCATTCCAATTAACAAACTTTCCATCCATCCAAATTTTACCATTTTCATCCATAATCATCAACACATTTACTTTATACTGTTTTTATAATATTAAAATGATAAGATACTGTTTTTGTAATTATATCATGTATAATTAAGGTATTAACTACTTATAAATATTTAAGATAATAAACTTAAGATTATATGAATTACATTATCTATCATAATTTCTTAATTAATGTATGTAACTATAATAAAGTAAGTATATTATTATTTTGATTTAATTGTAAATATATTATTATATTGTTTTTAAAAATAGAGAAATTGAACAATATATAATTTAAAATATAAAAATTTAAGATTATAATTTAAAATATTTTTATAAAAATTTAAAATTAATTTTTAAAATATAAAATTATTAATCTAAAAATAAATACAAGATACTATAATGATTTTTCTATTTAAATAATTTTATAAAAAAATAAACATCAAATGTATTTATGTTCAATATAAATGTAATTAAATAATTATAAGTTAGATTAATAGTTACGAATTACCCATTGGATTAATTTAAAAATTATAACATTTAAAATTAAAATCTTATTAGTTAGTATAATGAGCTGACCTAATTATTTTTACATGGAATAAGACAGCATAGTGTCAAGACAAAATAATTTAGTAAAATTTTAAAAATGAGTTTTCAGGAAATCAAAGGATTAATCAGTTGAAATTTCACTAAATACGATTCTAATGAAAAATTATCAATAATAAA
>JAISTD010000029.1 GCA_031272765.1 Candidatus Methanovirga australis
ACAATTAATTTTTTAATTCTGTTTAAAATAGTTAGATTTATATATAACTAAGTACAATAGAGTAATATGAGAAATAAAAAATAATGGTAGGTATGAATTATGACTATCAAAGATTACAATAAAGATATTGAGTTTTTACTGCCGATGAAGCTAAGAGATTATGTTGAACCATCTGATAATTGTCTTTTAGTGGAAAAAGTCATAAAGTCCATGAAAGGCACGAAAAGGTACAAAAAAGAGTTCAAAAAATATAAAAAAGCTCATAAAGTTTAAACCTGGGCAGTCTGCTTATAGTATGGAATATGATGTTAACTATAATAATAGCTGGTGCTATTGATGGTATTTTTCAGTTCGTAGGTTAGCCCAAAGCTGTTAAAAGAGATGTTGCTTACATGTACTTATCTGGCTATCAAATGCCAGACCACTCCACAATCAGCCGTATTTAAAAAGGAACACATAAGAATTAATCAAGTATGTTTTTGAATCCACTGTTGAATTAGCTAAAGAAGCTGGATATGCTTAATTTAAGTCGTATAGCTATTGATGGCTCTAAATATGAAGCAAATGCAGGATTAAACAAAAAAATCATTGCAAAAGAGGACTTCTTACCTGAAGATGCTTTAAAAAGACTACTCACAGCCTAAAAGTAAGAAGATGAAATCTATGGCGATAAAGACAGTGAAACAGTTCTGGAAGACCTTCAAACACAAATATAAAGTGAACAACCTTATTAAAAAGCAATTAAAAGAAGATTTTGATGCTGAAATGACTTTCACAGAACCTAATAAAAGTTGATCAGGAAAAAGTTGATGAAGCTATTGATGAAGCTATCAAAGATAATGTTAAGGTTGTTAGCACTACGGATAAAGAAGCTCGTTTTATGAAATCCCATAATCAGGCAGGGTTCTTTTTCAATGTTCAGCATGTAGTTGATGGTAATCATATTCATCATAGCCATGGATTATTAACAATGAATCAAATGATTACAACTCTTTTATACCCTTTATAAAGAAGCAGATGAGAAATGTAGGATGGTTTACCTGAAAATTGTCCAGGTTTTAGCAGATAACGGAATACTCAAATAAAAGAAAACATATGAATACTGCGAAAATAACAACATCGATGCATATATCCAAAGCAGACATACTATCAACCTTAAACAACAATAAAAATCCTATAGACGATTTTTCACTTCTCATACTTCTAACTGGAACACAAAAACGGGGATATATTTGTCCAGGAAACCCAAATATACTAACACACACATGGAAAAACACCAAAAACAGGGAAAGACATATACTACACCACTCAATGTTTACAATGCCAATTTAAAGAAAAATGCACACCTAACAAGAAATATCGAAGAATATATAGTGAATATACGGATGAACAAAAAAGAATGATGGATAAAATGAGTCAAGATTCATCAAAAAGTATTTATAAGCATCGTATGGGTATGGTTGAACACACATTTGGGCATGATAAACACAATCTAAAAAGTAGGCAAGTAGATCATATAGGAATGGAAAAAATCAGAACAGAAAAGCAATTGAGAGCCATAAATTATAATATTAATCGATATGCCAAATTATTAAAAGAAGATAAATTCAAAAAAGAGTCTGTTGCACCTCTTAAGTCATCGCAATTAACACTTCCACAAACCTTAAATATGGAAATTAAAAATAGATTTGATAATTATGATAGTTGCAATAAAACTATGTTGAATTATGATAGCTACATTCAAGTGAATATTGTAAGTGTTTAATTAGAGTTCTTTTTTCAAAAATCTTAAAAATACTCATCAACCATTATATTCACAACAATGAATATCAGAATTAGAGGAAAATATCAAAATAATTGTGCAACAGCCTCATATTATCTACCTCATTTTTTTAAACAATTCCTGTTCTCATATATTTTAACGGCATGTTTTGATTACTTATTAATTTATAAATACCATTTGATTTATAATAACTAACATAGAATGAATTTTCTGCCATATGGCTAACAAGATTTTTCCCAAACAATTGGGCATGGGTTAATGGACTTGTAAAACCTCCTAAATCTAAAGTGAAAGTTTCACTCTCAATACCAGGAATATTCTTAAGAGGTTCATGAAAATGTAATTTACTTTCAATTGTCATCGTATTGGCTTTAACAGCTCTTATATTAGATTCACCTATTTCTATGATATCAAACAATGGTATATTATCATTTATAAGAGATATTCTAAGAAATTCTTTACTATTGTCATAAATAATTCCCAATGTGCGATCCATCTCTTCTAAATCTAACATCAAATCATGAAACAAAGAAGCTTTAGAACCATCTTCAAAATTAATAGTGTGAATCCCAAAAAAACTTTTTAAACTATTACCTGAATTAAATACAGGTCCATTAAATACATCTCCACTAAAATCTTCTATATCTAAAGTTCCTGTTGTCCAATCATATCGTTTTTTCACAAATCTATCAGCCATAGTTTCAACAACACTATTGTCTATTTTATTCCTTTGATATAGTCTATATGCTCCATATATAGAACCACCAATAGCTAATAACCCAACTCCAATAGAACACCCAAGAAATGTCCAATCTTTCCAATCCCAATCCTTAGATGAGTGCTCAAATGGACTCCAAGCACTAACAGGACTTGTACCTACAAATATTATTGTTAATATTGAAATTATTAAAATTTTATTCATAATTTATCACTCCAAATCATTATATATGTAGAGAGTTTCTATTAACCTACCAAAAAATAGTAATATTTTGATTTTTATTTATGATAAGTATTTATATATAATAATATGAAACTCCCATTTATTAATATATGTTGATGGTATAAATATATATATTCTTATTTATAAATGTTATCATGTGATGAGGGTGTCAAAAATTGTGGAGTTTTTTCAATTTTTTACATTTTCTTTATAAATCATTTTATAA
>JAISTD010000037.1 GCA_031272765.1 Candidatus Methanovirga australis
TGATTTTTATTATTGATAATTTTTCATTAGAATCGTATTTAGTGAAATTTCAACTGAATAATCCTTTGATTTCCTGAAAACTCATTTTTAAAATTTTACTAAATTATTTTGTCTTGACAATAGTCCTTGATATTAATAATTTAATCAATAAGTTTTTCATATAATCTTTTATTGGTTAAAATTTATTTTTAACTTAGAAGAATTTATTCTCTGTTTGAAAATTTATTTTCAACTTAGAAGAATTTATTCTCTGTTTGAAAATATCAATTAAACATGGCTTATTTCATTATTAAATAATTATAAAATTCATTATATCAATAAATACACTATTTAATTAAATAAAACTTAAAATAAAACAGTATTATATCTATTTAAAACATCCATTACTTAAAAAAATATGTCAAGGAATATAAATAAAAAAAAATGAAGAATAAAGCATTCTAAAAACTTAACTCAATATAATAATATTAAGTTCATAACATATATATTTAATAAATTAATAAGAGATTGTAAATGCGACCTAACAATTATTTTAGATGAAAAAATAAGACCATAGAAAAATAAAGACAAAATAATCCTTTAAATTAAAAATAAAACAATCAATTTTTTAAAAACTTGAGTTGTTAGATATTCTTCATTGTTAAAAAAAATAAGAAAAAATAAAAATAAAGAAGAAAAAAGGAGAAAAAATAAAAAAATCCAGGATTGTAGTTTACATGAAAGGTTCGCTTGCAACAGGCCAATAAACCAAATAATCAGAACCTAAATCACCAGCAAAAGTCCTACTACTCACACCACCATAAAAAAAATTATTAGAAGCATTAACAAAACCATACTCATTCACAATATCATCACCAAACATACCATCACGAGGCTTATTCTCAGACCGATACCTATATTTATCAGCATGATTAAGTTCAAAATTACATTTATGAACATTCATACAACTATAATAGTTCCAAATTGCACCTCCCTCAGAGAATATATCAGTAGGAGGATCATTCACTGTCATCGTATACCCATGATTATTTTTAAAACTGCAATGAGTAATACTGCAATTACTATAATCCATCGCAATAGCACCAGTAAGTCCTTTATTATTCACAAAATCACAATTAATAATACTATAATTACCATAACGGGCATTTATAGCACCATAATCTCTCGTCTTTGTTGAACCAGCACCATTCTTAAAAGTTATGCCTTCGATAACATAATTCCCACCACTTAGTTGAAGTATTGTATTCTCGTTTATTGCAGAACCATTGCCCTTTGGCCATACAGGCACATAAACAGAAGGTCCACATCCATCTATAACTACATTACCTTCACCTTTAACAGTGATATTCTTACCTTTAGCCTTTATTGAAATATTATTTTCCATATACACACCTTCTTTAAGTATAAGCAAAACATTATTCTTATCACTATCAAGTAATTCATTCAATTTAGACTGAATACTACTACTATTATCCATCACAACACTCTGAACACCCACAACAGATACATCTGAATCTATAGAATAGACAGACACACAACCAAATAACACAAACAAAATTTTTAGTAAAACTACATTAATTTTTTTCATAATCACTACCTCCTCAGGTTATAATATATATTATCATTAACCTATCAAAAATGGCATATATTCAATGAAATTTATAAAATTATGAAACATACCATACTAACTTAATGTTGTAATTAATATATAAAGACATCGATTATTCACACACTCACCATGCGGTTTTAATTTGAATTAGAAACTCTCACAGAATTAAAAGAACACCTTGAATGAACATCGCCTCCATGATCACCCTTTTTAAGAGATTATCCAAAGAAAGTACCCTATTCAAATATGTCTCATTATTTGAATTAAAACTAAGCTCATTACTCATAGCCTCATCATATTTATCAACACGAACGAATCGACACTTTATATAATCATTCTTGAAAGCATTCAATATTTTATAGTTTTCAATTTTTCCTACTCCATTTGTGAAATTAACAGTATAATTATGTTTAGTAGCATCTTCTATCAATTCAATCAGATATTTTCCTGATAAAGTCCGATTACTCAATAACGAAGCATTCAAAGTTATATTAACCCTATCACCAACCTTAGGATCAACAGCAGGAGTCATGTTAATCCACAAAACAGGAGTATCCCTCTTCCAATACACAGTATGAGTCCCATCCTTATAAGAATACCAATATTCCTTAAAATATGTTGGTTCCTTATATTGCTGCTGAAAAAATTCAGCATAAACCGCTCTTTCAGGCATATTGTATGTAGGATCTATTCCAACAGTATGATTAATCTTAGCCTTACCATCTTTAAAAGGCACATTATCAATATTTTTATTATTTATACTTATATCATAATTACCATCCAAAATAGGAGGTTTTTCTCTCGTAGTACCTGTTACACTCAAATCAATTGTAATATTATCCCCCACATATGCATCATCATCACTTGTCGAAACACGATTTATCACCACATCATCCTTAATAATTTCAAAGTTATCCTTCACTACATTAAGAATAACCACAATTACTCCAGAAACACCCACAGCAGTACCTAATACAATTGCCCAGTTTCCAAGACCACCGCCTCCTGCACCAATAAGTGGTACATTACTAACAACATTAGAAGCAATACACTTACGATAAATCTTACCTGCTGCAAGAATGAGAGTTGATACAGCTCCAATCGCACCAAATACATACATTGAAATAAAAAAATCTTGTTTAGATCCATTAATATAATATCCTGCTGACATGTTAAAATTTTCTTTGTATGTAGGTATCTCATCTAAGTTAGTAGTGAATAGTATTCCATTTCCTTTAGTGAAATTCCTCATATCTACAGATAATGAAACAGAAACATTATTATTAGGGAAATATGCAGTGAAAGAATGATTATTTCTAACATAATTTTCAATATCCGTACTATTTGGCTGATAAAAACAAATCATAGACAAATTACTTGAATTAGAAAAAGCATTCATTTTCTCAAAGCACCCATAAATCCCAATTATATTACTATCATTTGCAGAATAATATGGTAAAAATCTAACATCATCACCCGCATTAAGATCCTGAACATTAAAGTAAAACACATTAATAAATGGAGTGAACAAATTTGCTGTAAAATTAGTGGAAGATAAATTAACATGCTGAACCGTACTAAAAACAGCACTACTCTGATTAGCCCAATTACCAATAAAACTTGAATT
>JAISTD010000116.1 GCA_031272765.1 Candidatus Methanovirga australis
GAACGACAAAAGTTTAAATTTTAAAACCAAAAAAAAAAGTCAAAAAATGTTTGGACTGAAAAAACACAGAAATTTTTTCTAAAAAAAATAGTTTTGCCTTTCCCTCAAAAAAAAAAAAAAAAACGAAAAAATAATTGTCGCACAGCCTGGTATAAAATGATAAAAAATCAAAATTACTGAAAATCAAAGGTTTTCATAATTACAAAAATCAAAATTTTGGTAATTTAAGCTCAAAATAATTAATTTTGCAAAACACCATATAATATTTTATAAAAAAAGTAAGAAAAATTTTCAATTAATTTAAAAAAAACTAAGAGAACCATATTTTTAATTTAAAACTTAAAAAATTTAATTTTACAGAATATAATTAAAAATAAATTAAAATTAAAATAAACTAAGCTATTAAGCTTAGTTATAAAACATATTAATTAGTTATAATGAATTAAATCATCCTCATTAGAAACAGGTTTAATCTTCTCCATAGCCTTATTAAATGATTTTATAGGGACTTCATCAGACTCCATGCTTTTTCTAAGAGTAAGCATAGCTGCTTCTCTGCATACAGCTTCAATATCTGCACCAACATACCCTTCACTCTCTTTAGCCAATTTTTCAAGACTGACATCATTTGATAATGGCATATCTTTTGTATGGACTTTGAAAATAGCTAATCTTCCTTTTTCATCTGGACTATCAACTTTAATATGCCTATCAAACCTTCCAGGCCTTATAAGTCCAGAATCAAGAATATCTGGTCTGTTTGTAGCTGCTATTATAGCTACATCTCTAAGTTCTTCCATTCCATCAATTTCTGTAAGTAATTGATTTACAACCCTTTGAGTTACGCCAGAATCTCCTGTAGATCCTCCTCTTGAAGATGCTATTGAGTCTATTTCATCGAAAAAGATAACTGTAGGTGCAGTTTGTCTTGCCTTTCTAAATATTTCTCTAACACCTTTTTCAGAGTCTCCAACCCATTTAGATAATAGTTCGGGTCCTTTAACAGCTATGAAGTTCGCTTCACTCTCATTTGCTACTGCCTTCGCAAGTAATGTTTTACCTGTTCCTGGAGTACCATAAAGTAGAATGCCTTTAGGTGGTTTAACACCAAACTTCTCAAAGTTTTCAGGATACTTTAAAGGCCATTCAACAGCTTCTTGTAATTCTTGTTTAGCATCATTTAATCCACCAATATCCTCCCATTTAACATCTGGAATCTGTACAAGAATTTCTCTTAAAGCAGACGGTTGAATTTCTTTCAATGCTTCTTTAAAATCATTTTTTTTAACTATCAATTTTTGTAAGACTTCTTTAGGTATTTCTTCATCTGTTTTAATATCTGGTAGAACTCTTCTTACAACTCTCATAGCTGCTTCCTTACATAATGCTTCAAGATCTGCCCCTACAAAACCATGAGTTATTTCGGATAGTTCATCTAAATCAACTTTCTCACTAAGGGGCATTCCTCTTGTATGGATTTCAATAACTTCTTTTCGCCCATCCTTGTCTGGAACACCTATTTCTATTTCACGATCAAATCTTCCAGGTCTTCTAAGTGCAGGATCTAATGAATCAGGTCTGTTGGTTGCTCCAATTACAACTACTTGTCCTCTTGTTTTTAATCCATCCATTAAAGTTAATAGCTGAGCAACAATTCTTCTTTCAACTTCTCCTTGAGTTTCTTCTCTTTTTGGAGCTATTGCATCCAATTCATCGATGAAAATTATTGATGGAGCATTTTCTTCTGCTTCTTCAAAGAATTCTCTTAAATTTTCTTCAGAACCGCCAACATATTTACTCATTATCTCAGGACCATTAATAGCTATGAAATGAGCATCACTTTCACTTGCAACTGCCTTTGCAAGTAATGTTTTACCTGTTCCTGGTGGACCATGCATTAAAACTCCTTTTGGTGGTGAAATTCCAAGTCTATCAAATAATTCTGGTCTTTTAAGAGGGATTTCAACCATTTCTCTAACTTTTTTAACTTCCTCTTTAAGACCTCCAATATCTTCATAACTAACATCAACAAGGTTAGACATTCCATCAAGCTTAGAAACATCAACTGGTTTTTCTTGAATTTCAAGATTAGTATTTTCATTTACTACAACAACTCCAGAGGGATTTGTAGAAACAACAGCAAGTTTAATTTCACCTAATTGAGGAATGTTAGATTGACCAAAGAAATCATCAGCAAAGAAATCATCAAAAAATCCTCCAGATCTTTTTGTTCTGAAACCAGAGTTTATTATATCACCTTGCACCATTGTTTTATTTAAGAATGCAGGTTTAATATTTCCTTGAATTTTAATATTATGTTCAACTGGTGCTAAAACAACCTTTTTAGCTTCTTTAATCTCCGCCTTTTTAATTTGCACTTCTTCTCCAATGGATGTTCCAGCATTCTTACGAATTGTTCCATCGATTCTTATTGTTTCTAAACCAATATCTGATTGAGAAGGTATTACTCTTGCAGTAGTGGATTTATTTCCCATAATTTCAATTACATCTCCTTCTTGAAGATTTAATTTTTTCATACTTGTTGGATCTATTTTAGCTATCCCAATACCAACATCACTTTGAGAAATAGCTTCTGCAACTTTAAGTTTAAAATCTTCACTCATAAGAACTCCTCCAAATTTTTATTTTATGATTAATGAGATTTAAGTATTAAAATTAAATAATAAATTTAAGTAATAATAATTTTCATAGAGACTGTAAAAAGTGTGGTGTTTTTTCAATTTTTCATGTTTCTTTAGTTCAAAATTTTTTATTTTGAACTTAGATAATCTTCGATTATCTTTAGTTAAAACTTGTTTTAACTTAGAAAATTTTTAATTTCAAACAAAGTGAGGAACTTAGAAAACGGAGTTTTCTTTATTTTCGTTTATATAAAACATGGATTTTCATGAAAAACTCTACAAAAGTTTACAACCTCTTTTTATAGATTGAACTTATAAGATGTTCATAATAAAGATTTCTATATAATAAGAGTTTTAATGAACATTAATAAATAAGATTTCTATAATATAATATATTAATATATGAACAATTATACATATATTTGATAATTATTGTAGCTTATAACCTGGTCATCAAACTCATAGAAATAATTTATAAACAAAAGCCATTATTATTTTAATTTACAAAAAAAACAAAAATTTAAACTATATCAATAGAAAACTAAAAATTAATCTTTAAAATAAAGTTTAACCAAGTTTACTATTTTAGTTAACTTTTGTTATTTTAATTATGTTTTTCATAGTATATAAACCTTTCGGTGAAATAATTTGTAAACTTTTATGAGTTTTTTCCATTCCAGGGAGGTATTTGTTTTGTACTTCAACCGCTATTATAACATCATCTATTGTGTACAGTATATAAATATTAATTATAATAAAATTAATATTAAAAAGTTTTATAAATACACATACCAACTAAAAATAAATTGAATAAAAAAATAGGAAAATAAAGAATTATAATTTGATGATAAGTAGATATATAAGATAAATACTTAAACCATAGGAAATTATTAACAAAAAGAGCAAAAAAGATATTAAACATAATAGTTGAAAAAAAATAAAAAAATAACTTGACAGCAGCCATAAACTATAATTTTTGAATTTAAAATTGGAAAATTTAATTTTTAAAATATTGAAACAAAATAATGATTATAATCATTAAATATCAATAATAAATAAAAATCATGCTTAAATAAAACAATTTAATTATATGTACATATACTTTAATTAATCACTTATTTTTACTATGTTCATAACTTGCTTTAATAAATGAAACAAATAATGGATGTGCATTGTTTGGTCGTGAATTAAATTCTGGATGGAATTGACAACCTAAAAACCACGGATGATCTTTAAGTTCAACAATCTCAACTAAAAAATCATCAGGTGAAAATCCAGATAATATTAATCCACTCTCTACAAGTTGTTCCTTAAAGTCATTGTTGAATTCATATCTATGCCTATGTCTCTCTTTAATTAAGTCCTGATTATATATACTTTTTGCCATAGTTTCATCAACGAGTTTACAATCATAAGATCCTAAACGCATAGATCCTCCAATATTTTTAACTCTTTTCTGCTCTTCCATCATATCTATAACAGGGTATTCTAGATCATCGCTAAATTCACTACTGTTAGCACCAATCAATCCTACTCTTCTTGCAAATTGAATAACCATAGAATGCATTCCAAGACAAATCCCAAATATAGGCACATTGTTCTCTATTGCATAATCAACAGCTTCAAGCTTTCCTTCAATACCTCTTTCACCAAAACCACCAGGAATAAGAATACCATCTAAGTCACTTAGAACTTCTTTATTTAATGAATCAACATCAGAATTAACAAATACAACATCAACTTTAACCTCATTTTCTCCACCACCGTGAAGTAATGCTTCTTTAATACTAATGTATGCATCTTCAAGTTCTATATACTTACCTATGATTCCAATTTTAACAAGAGGGTCTTGTTTTTTAAGAGATTTTACAATTTTTCCCCAAGCATCCAATTTAGAAGGATCTGTATCAAGGTTCAACTTAAGTCTGTTATTTATATACTCTCCTACCCTCTCTTTATCCATTAAAATCGGGACTTCATAAATTGATGATGCATCAGGAGTGTTGATAATAGCATCAAGTGGAACATCACAAAAATGAGCTATTTTCTTTTTCATATTATTGTCAATTGGTTTTTCACTTCTACAAACAATCATATCGGGATTTACACCTGTACTCCTGAGTTCCTTCGTGCTATGTTGAGTTGGTTTTGTTTTAAATTCACCAGCTGCTTTAAGATAAGGAATATGTGTTACATGAACAAAAAGAACATTATCGTGACCTTCTTCATTTCTAAGCTGCCTTAAAGCCTCTAAAAAAGGTTGACTTTCAATATCTCCAACAGTACCACCAAGTTCGACTAAAACAACATCAAAATCTTCAATTTTAGCTGTTTTCCTTATCATTTCCTTAATTTCATCTGTTATATGGGGAATTATTTGAACACAAGCTCCTAAAAAATCGCCTTTTCTTTCTTTTTCTATGACTGACTTGTAAACTTTCCCTGTGGTAATATTAGATATTCCTGGAAGTTCAACATCTAAAAAACGTTCATAATGTCCTAAATCAAGATCTGTTTCCATTCCATCATAGGTTACAAAGACTTCTCCATGCTGATAAGGATTTAATGTTCCAGAATCCCAATTTAAATATGGATCAATCTTAATCGCACCTACCTTTAAACCATGCGATCTTAAGATTCTTCCAATAGAAGCTGATGTAATTCCTTTTCCAATGGAACTTACAACCCCTCCAGTAATTATAATAAACTTCGTCATCTGAAACTAACTCCAATACCTAATATTATTTAAAATCTAATTCCATAATTTATTAATAATTAATAAACAATAAAAATATAAAATAAAAATAAAAAAATTATAACAATTAATTACTTATATCATTCATATTAAATAAAGATTTACATTTATAAATAGAGAATCTAATAAAAACCTTAAAAAAACTATGAAAACTAACCAAATACTAAAATATCAGGTGATAATCATTTTACAAGAATATATTAATTTTAAAAATAAAAAAATTCCTAAAATTTTATTGGGAACAGCTCCATTTACAGCTGAAAGCTATTTTGGTCATAGAACAAGATTGTATGAGTTAGATTTATATAATTCTCCTGAAAATATAGCTAAAGTTATTAAAAAATCTTTTGAACTTGGTTTAAAAGGAATAAACTTAAATACTAACAAAACCTTAATCAAAGGATTTGAAATAGCTGTATCTCAAGGAGTGGAAATGGATGTTATTGGGATAGTTGGAAAAATAAATATGAATTATAGGTTTCCAGATATGGAAGAAGCAAAAAAAGCAGATTGGAGAAAAGACATTGAGACACTTTCAAAGTATAACCCTTCAATACTATTTATAGATGAATTCATAGTAGATAGCTATGATTGGGACTTATTAGAAGAAATTCTTATTACAATGAAAAATAAAGGATATATTCCTGGACTTATAACATCTTTTCCTTTTAAAACAACCGAAAAATTATTAAAATCTCCTATACTTGACTTATTTAATTTTTATATGGTCCCTGTTAATAAATTAGGGTATATGATGGATACAGGATCATTTTTAGAGGAAGACAGAAGAAAACTCTCAAATTTAATTAATAAGCTGAATAAGAAAATAGCTATTAACAAGATATTGGCTACTGGGATTCAGATGCCAGAAGAAGCTTTCAACTTTTTAAAGACTTTGGACTATGTTGACATGATTACAATAGGTGTTTCATCTGAAAAAGAGGCTGAAAAAGATTTTAAACTTTTATTAAAAATGTAAAAAATTTAATAGTTATTTTAAATAGTAATTATTAAAGAAATAATAAATACTCAATTAAATATAAATAGCTATTTTAGTAAATAATATTCAAATTATACTTTAGATATTATGGAGTTAATATGTTGATTTGGAGTTAATATATGAATGATGAAAACAAACAAAAAGCAATGATTTTAGTTAAAGAAACTAAGAAATTTTATTTAGAAACTATCTTTCTCATTGGTCTAGGACTATTTTTTATTGTGAGAAGACTTTTAATAGGAAATGCCAGTCCAAATATATCTTATACAGTAGATCCAAATACTCAAATGATGATGAGCCAATATATCTACTTTTATGTTTTAATTATCTTTTTCTTAAGAATAGTTTATATGTATATTAAACTATACAAACTAAAGAAAGGATTGAAGAATGAAGACGATAACAAAAAAACACTTAAAAAGTATATGAAAAACCATGATTTAAATGATGTTCACTCTAAATTTAAAAAAGATGAAATAAAAGAAAAAAAGAAGTTTTACCGCTTCTTAATCCGAATCATAGCCATAAATATCTTATTAATAATATTGAAGATTAAATATCCTAATACATTCCAGTGGGTTGACTTAATAATTATTTTAACGATGGTTATCCTAATTTACAGATATTTATTTGTTTTTCATGTTGATAAAAAGTTATTCACCGATGATTGGACAAATAAGAAAATGAATGAGTTCATTGAATATTTAAAATGAAATTACTCGTTTTTGTCTAATTTCACTTCTAAACTTAGATAAGTGACTTTAGTTTTAATCAAACATTCTTACCTTTTTAAGTGATTAAAAAACGAAGTTTTCATTATATTCCCTGTTTAAAAGTTTGGAGTTAATTATCTCTTCTTTCTTTAACGATTTTTAAAAGTTCTGATGAATCATTACTTTCTTTTAATTCCCAAGAACTTACAACTGGAATTCCATCTATATTACCCTTAAATTTTTCATTGTTAATTATAAAAAAGGATTCAGAACCAGTTATAAGTGAAAGGTCTTTTAAACTAAGAGCAATTTTATGTAGAGTGCGAGAAATTCTATTTTCTTCCAAACTGGTTATAAAAGAATATTTAGGATTTTCAAGTTTAGATAATACATCAAACGGTGTTTTTTTAGTCGGAACAACATTAAACCCTAAGTTAGCTAAGTTTCTTGTTTCATTATTATTTAAATCATGATTAACCTCAATATCATTATTCAAATCTTTGAATTCAAAGAAATCAATGTTTAATGTGATTTTCATGTTTAATATTTCCTCTAAAACCATAGCTATTTCAGGACTGGCTCTTACAAGATTATTTTCATACTTGTATATAGTTTCTCGTGAGACATTAGCTAAATCAGCCAAATTTTTAAGAGATAAGGAATATTCTTCACGATATTCTCTTAGGACATCTCCATTTATTTGAACATAGTATCCTCCACGATCTGCTAAAATTTCAGGATATTCATCATAAACAATCATATTTTTAAGGGTTTTAACTCCAATAGCTGAAACTCCATATCTTTCATAAACAACATCTTCTAATAATAGAGTGTTTCGTGACTTCAATCCTATAATTAACGGTGATGCTAAAAAAACAGAAGATATTTTTTTTATTTCGTTGGCTTGTGCTTCATCAATACTATCAATATTAACTAACACCTTAAATAATAGTAAAAGTAGTTCTCTCTTTGCAAACATATCAAAACAACTTTTTTCATAGATGTTAGATGTTTCAAATCCTTCTGAGAGCAATAATTGAATTAACTCATCAATTATATTATTTCTATTTTTTAAATTCATGGAAAATCTCGTGAAATAACTTTTAATTATGAACTTTTATTAATGAACTATAACTTTTTTAACTATAACTTTTTTTATATAAATAATTTTATCAAAATAAATATCATATTTAATAATGAAGTTTTTTATTAAAACAAAAATAGGATTTTATTCAATCCTCAATAATTTTACTTTTAATAAATATTTATTAATAATATTTAATATAATTAAATACAGAATATATTTCTAAAATTTTAATATTAAAATATAGAATTTATTGATTGCCAATCTAATAAAAACATATTTAATATCTCTCTAAAAACAATATAATTATAAAAAAAGAAAAAATAAAGCTTAGTGATTAAATGAAACTTTCAAAAATGATTCCTCCTGCAATAGTGTTCCTCATTTTATTATTTGGATTTAATTTATGGTATGTGACTCAACATAGTTTAATTGAGCCAGTTGGTAGATTAACGGTTAATAAATTAGGGAATCCAGATATGTTTCCTGGTCATGGAAGTAGCCAAATTATTGGATCATATGCTGCAAAAACAGGAACAAAATGTGTTTTAGTGGTTCATTTTCGTGGAGGAACCACTTATGCGAGGTATCATGAAGAAGATGAAGATGAAGAGATATTAGCCCCAGATGGAGTATTTGTAATAGAATTAACCTTTGTTGATCCAGGGGAGTATACAACAACTGTTGACTGGACAGGAGATGTTATTCCATCTATTTTATTCGGTGTTCCAAAGAATAAATATAAATATACAGCAGATGGGATTACTTTTAATAATTTAGATGATGCATTAAAGTATGTTAGTGATTTAGCGAAAAGTAGAGGTCAAGAAGGACCAATGCCAATGTTCTATCATGGAACATCAAGAGAAGAAGACCCATATTTAAATCCTGGTTGCGGCTTCCCTCTTTTTGTTCAAATAGCATGGAAAGAATATGGTAGACTTGGTGCGTATTACTATACTTTCAAAGGTTTACTATGGCCTTATGTTTCAAATAGACTCTATCCATACCAAATAAGTCATCATTCCAGTTTAAACGATTTATATAACAACAATAAATTAAACTATGAATCTATAGCATCATATAAAAATAATAGTAACTCAGACTCACTACGTCAAAGCTATTACAGAAGCTCAAATAGTGATAAAAGAAGCATTGAACTTCAATCATGTTTCATTAAATTAAGATCATGGTGAAATATTTGTTTTAAGAATATTCCTACCATTGAAGTCAATACACCAATCATTAACAATCTTAACCAGTACTGATCCCTTTCTATTGCACTTAATCTCACAGCCTGATCATTTTTTATTTCAGTCAACTTTGTATCCATATGTTTAAGATGATTATTCTTAATACCATCCAAATCAGTTTCTAAACCCACAATTTTACTATTTAAATCACTTTCTAAGCTATCAATTTTATTGTTGATATCCTCTTTCAACTCTTTAAATTCTTCATCAATCCTATCAAACTTTTTATCAATATTATCAAATTTTTCATCAATTTTGCCAAACTTTGCATCGAATTTAGCATTCTGATTATCAAACTTCTCCTCAATAAACCTAATCAAAAAATCATTACTATTATTATTTTCATCAGCTATTGCACTCATTTTTCCACTCTATTATATTATTTTAGGCATTTATTAATCTTAAATCTCATCAGAAGGTAAAATAATTCACCAATTATCTCTTTTCCATTTTCCCTCACTCATATCATTAATACTGTACTTCAAAAAACAATGATTAGAGTTAAATACTTATATTTTATTTTATATTCACTTAAATTTTACTCTTTTATATTCACTTAAATTTTACTCTTTTTAATAAATGATAATAATAATAAACAATAATTTATTTATATATTACTATTATTAATGTATATTATCATATAATAGTAATAAAATAATTTATTCACTATAGTATATAAATATTACTAAAAAATAAATAATTATTATAAAATATTTATTATATAGTATGTTTATTTAACTTTATTAACATATTATAGTATTTATCTTAACATTATTAACTCCATATATTTTTATTATTTGTAAAATCTTTGATTTTATAAGTTAGAAAAACGGATTTTTTCTTTAGTTAAAGCTTGTTTTAATTTAGAAAATCTTTGATTTTCTTTAATTCAAAATTTTTTATTATTGAAAATTTATTTTTCAATTTAGAAGAATTAATTCTTCGTTTTGAATT
>JAISTD010000118.1 GCA_031272765.1 Candidatus Methanovirga australis
GGCTTAAAAGTACTTTAGCACGAATTATTTCTCTGGATGGTTTAATAAACTCTTCTAAATTTTTTTTATCTTCATCATTAAGACTAAATTTTTTATTTTTCATGTTATAATATATTATAGAGAGCTTCTATTAACCTAACTTTGTTAATATCGATAAAATTAATATTTACTAAAAGTTCTTTGTTTTGGATTTAAAGCCCAAATTAGAAAATTTAAAAATCTAAAATTTTAAGATTATTGGGTTTATAGAAACTCTCTATATTACATACTATATAAAGTCATACAACTATTTTGTCTTGACAATAGTTTGTAAAGTAAATATCATCCAGAGTTCGTAAAGTAAAAAAAATTATATGTGGTGGGATTTATCATATTAATATTAATTCATGACATCAAAAAACAGCCCTTATAGGTTATTATTGAATGATGATGTATTAAACTTTTCGTACATTGGACTGAAAATTGTTAAATTGAATTCATCTCATAATACGAGGCATAATGATAAAATTATTATTTATCATCTTTTTAGTGCTAATGCTTCTTAAAGTAGTGTTAATAATGTCAGTAACCCTTCTGTTAATACTCTATCTGAAGGAATAGTTATATGTGAGCTTTGTAATTTGGATTTAAGTCAAATTCAGAGAATTTGAATAGTCAATTGAAAATTCATGCGAAGAAAACCATACACAGAAAGATTAACACATTTGCTATTGATTTTGTACATCACTTCATATTTAGGGTAAGGAAAAAAATTAGAGAAAAATACTATTCATTTCATTGTGTGAAGTAGAAGGATCTACTAAAGGAACACGAAAATTTTTCAAAGGAAGGAAAATTAGGATTATCAGTGCCACAATTTTTTTTTGAAAAGTAACAGCTCCATGAAAAGTTTCATGAAAATACTCATAGAATCGTGAAAATTTTCAGAAGTAGTTCAAAATTAACAAGTTAAAATTGCAAAGATGCGAAACAAAAATATATAACATGAAAAATTGTTAAAAAGAGAAATGAAACCAAAAATATAAAACCAAGAAACACTAAAAATACAAAAATACTTTACGAACTTATGAATTATTAATTACTGAAAATCCTTTGGATTACTGAAAATCCTTTGAGTTTTCATAATTACAAAAATCTTGATTTTTGGCAATTAAAAAATTTTTAATAATATTTTATTAAAATATATTTTGTTCATTGAAATCAGAATTGTAACGAGCACTAAGTAAAAAAAAAATGATTACAAGTACTTACCAATGTTGCCAATTTAATAAATTATTATTAAGAATTTGTTTGTTATTAAATTCGTTTAATCTTTTAAATTATGTGCAATCTTTTAAATTATATGGGCATTATGGTAATGTTTATCATTTATTCAATTTAATTATATCTTATATAAATACCTTTAAATTAAATTTAAATAATTATTATATCAAATATTAAAATTTTATAAATGAGTTAGAGTAATTCTTTAAAAATGGTTTTTATTATTTTCAAAAATAAGTTTTGATGAACTTTTTGTTTAGAATGAAATGAGAAACTAAGGAGAATCTTTGGTTTCGAGCAGAGCGAAAAACTTAGGAAACAAAGCTTTCAATATTTTCAGTTTATTTCGAGCAGAGCGAGAAATTTAGAAAATAAAAGTCCTCGTTTTAAGGTTCTTATAAGTTTATAAGATTTTCGAAAAATGATTATAATATTACTTAAATTTTTAAAATTTAGAAATTTAAATGATTAAGTTGCCAGCATTGAATTACTATATTTATATTAAGCAAAATAATTATAAGTACAAATAGTTTATAATAAAACTGATGATTTCTTAAAAACTTTAATTATATTAGTATGAAATGTATTACACTTATTTTTTGAGGATATTATATGTTAAATGAAAAAATAGCTATGGTCGGAACTCCATGCCAAATTTTAGCAGCTTCTAAAATAGATTATTATGAAGAAGAAACTGGTGGATCATCAATAGATTTAAAAATTGGTTTATTTTGTATGGAAAACTTTTCTTACACTTATTTAAAAATGTTTTTAAAAGAGAAAAATATAGATTTAAAGAATGTTAAAGAGTTTAGAATTGAAAATAATAAATTTAAAGTATTTTTAGATGATAAATTTCAGGAGTTTCCAATTTCTCAAACTCATTCATTTAAAAGAAAGAATTGTGATATTTGCACAGATTATACTTCAAACTTAGCAGATGTTTCTGTTGGTTCTGTTGGTTCTCCTAAAGGATATTCGACTGTTATTGTTAGAACTGAAAAGGGTAGTGAGATAATTCAAGATTTAATATCTAATAATCTTGTATCAGAGGAACCTATGGAGGAAAAACTTTTAAATCTACTTAAAAGAGTTTCTAATAAGAAAATAAATGCTAATCTGGAAAATATTAAGATTAGGGAGAATAATTCTCATCCAGTTATTTATAAAAGAATGGTTAATGATGATGAAATTAGTCAGTTATCTGATGAATGCCAGTTTGATTGTTTAAATAGTGATGTTATTAAGGAAGGGGCTTGTGTTCTTTGTGGAGCTTGCGAATTTGTTTGTCCGATAGATATTATTTACATTAGTGAACGAAAACCTTTTAAAAAAGGAAAATGTAAGGAAGGTTGTCATGCTTGTTATTATGCTTGTCCAAGAACATTTTCGTCTAATAAAATCATTTCTAAAAATTTAGATAGTAAACCACTTGGAGAATACTTAGAAATTTATTCTCTTAAGTCAAATATGAACCCTGGTCAGGATGGTGGAGTTGTTAGCGAAATTCTTTTGTATTTATTGAATAAAGGGTTAGCTGATAGTGTTTTCATTGTTGGTGAAGATGAAAACAATCCTTGGAAACCAATACCAAAACTTACAAGTAGTAAAGATGAAGTTTTAAAAGCAAGAGGCACTAAGTACAGTACGGTTCCAATAGGTTTTAAAGCATTAAAGTCAAAGTAGTTAACTATTCAATGTTGTCATTGTTTTATAATTGTTATCTAAAGAGCTATATAATGTATTATATCTAATAAATAATCATTGATTAAGTATGGAGATTAAAATGGAAGATCCATTAATTATTGGAGATAAAAAGTTTTCATCAAGATTTATTTTAGGTTCTGGGAAGTTTTCTTTAGACATGACATCTAAGGTTATGGAAACTTCTGGTGCTGAAATAGCAACAATAGCTATTCGAAGAGCGAATCAAAATGGTGAAGGAAATATTTTAGATTACATTCCTGAAAATCTTGTGCTTTTGCCAAACACATCTGGAGCAAGAACTGCTGATGAAGCATTAAGATTAGGAAGATTAGCAAGAGAATTAGGATGTGGAGAGTTTATAAAGGTGGAAGTTATTAGGGACTCCAAATATCTATTTCCAGATAATTATGAAACAATAAAGGCAACTAAACTACTTTATGATGAAGGTTTTATACCTATGGTATATATGATGCCAGATTTAAATGTAGCAAAAGATTTGGAGAAATCAGGTGCAGAAGCTGTGATGCCTCTTGCCGCACCAATTGGAAGCAATAAAGGATTACTTACTAAGAATTTTATAAAAATTCTTGTTGATGAGATTAATGTTCCTATTATCGTGGATGCTGGTATTGGTTCTCCTTCACAGGCTTGTGAAGCAATGGAAATGGGGGTTGATGCAATAATGGCGAATACAGCAATAGCTACAGCAAATAATATTGTTCAAATGGCTAAAGCATTTAAATTAGCTATTGAAGCAGGGCGATATGCTTATTTGGCTGGTTTAGGAAGAGTTTTAAATCTTAAATCTCAGGCATCAAGTCCTTTAACTGGGTTTTTGAAGTAAAAGTTAATAGCATTTATTCAATGATTTACATGGAATCGAATATATTAAACAAGGTTCAAACAGATTTAAGGAATTTTAATCCAGATGTTTATACTAAAATAGATGTTGAAAATACATTATTAAAAGAGAGTTTAGACATTGATGATTTTGCAACATTATTATCTCCTGTAGCAGAAGATTTTATTGAAGAAATGGCTTATAGATCTAAAATAGAAACTTCAAATCAATTTGGAAATTCAATTTCTCTTTTCACACCATTATACATTAGTAATTACTGTGAAAATAGTTGCATATATTGTGGCTTCAACTTACAAAATAAAATACAGCGCGGAAGTCTGAGTTTTGAAGAAATTGAAGAAGAATTAATAGCTATTTCAAAAACAGGATTACAAGATATTTTACTTTTGACTGGTGAGTCTAAATCAACAAGTTTAGAATATATTGGAGGTGCTGTTAAATTGGCAAGCAAATATTTTAATTTGATTGGGCTTGAAATATATCCAGTTGATGTTGAAGACTATAAATTTCTTCATTTTTGTGGTGCAGATTATGTATGTACCTATCAAGAAACATATAACAAGGATCAATATCTTAAATGTCATTTAAATGGTCCTAAGTCTAATTATGAATATAGGTTTAATTCTCAAGAGAGAGCCATTAAAGGAGGGGTGAGGAAAGTTGCTTTTGGGTCATTATTTGGATTAGGGGATTTTAGGGCTGATGCTTTTGCAACTGGACTACATGGTCACTACATTCAACAAAAATATCCTCAAAGTGAAATCTCTTTCTCATTTTTGCGTCTTAGACCATTCATTCATCAGAATTTAAAATATGGGACTGATGTAAGTGAAAGACAGTTACTACAACTTATATTAGCTCAAAGACTTTTTACACCATTTGCAGATATTACAATTTCTACAAGGGAGGATTCTCAGTTTAGAGATGGAGTGGTTGGTATAGGTGTGAATAGAATGTCTGCTGGAGTGAGTGTTGGTGTTGGAGGATATGCTGAAGATTTGAAGGGTGATGAGCAATTTGAAATTCAAGATACTCGTTCTGTTAAAGAAATAAAAAACTTTCTTTATAAAAAAGGTTTTCAACCAGTTTTTAATAATTATATTTATTTATAACCATATCTTAAATTCTGTTATCATTACAAACTTCAATTTAAATATATATTAATCTTTTTTAAACTTCATTAATTATTAAATCATTATTATTTTTAAGGATTATTTATAAAATATGATTTTTTTTATAATTAACAATCATCTGACAAGTACTAATTAAATTCTTCATATTCATTATATAAATAAAACAAAATTAGTATTTGAGGCGTTTAATATGGAAAATAAAGAAAAAATAATAGCTATCACACGACCATTTGATCGTAGTGAGGAAGCCTGTGAAATTATTAAATCATTTAAAGCTAAACCATTCGTTGCTCCAACATTAGAACTTGAAATGGTAAATAGTAAAACTCTTAAAAATCTTATGGATAATTTAAATAAATTAGATTGGCTGATTTTTACATCACCAACTTCAATCAAATCAATATTTAATTTTTATCCAGATTTTAAAGATAAATTATCAAATAAAACTAAGATTGCAGCTATTGGTTCAAAAACAGCTGAGATATTATCTGATTATGGTTTAGATATTGATTTAATTCCAGAGGATTATACTTCAGAGGGACTCATTGAATCCTTTAAGAAATTAGATATTAAAAATAAGTTCATTGGGATACCACGAACATTAGATGCAAGATTAATACTTCCTGTTGAGTTAAAAAAATTAGGTACTGATGTTTTAATAGCTGAGACATATAAATCAGTGTTGCCATTGGATACAGTCAGAATCGAAATTTTAATTTCAAAGATTTTAAATGATGAAATTGATGCGATCATATTTACAAGCCCTTTAACTGTTAAAAACTTGTTTAAAGTATCTGTTGATGATCAAGTTGATGAGTTAATAAATAAATTATCAACATCTGTTTTGACAGTATCTATTGGACCAATTACACATAAAGCACTTGAAGAATTTGATGTATATTCTATTTATCCTGATAAATATACGGTTAAAGATATGTTGGAACTTCTATTTGAAACATTATAATATTTATCATCTGTTAATTAATGGTGTCAAGACAAAATAATATTAGTAAGGTTTTGAAAATAAGTTCTCATGAAATAGAATTTATCTGTACTTAGAATTTCACTAAAGTACGATGCTAATGACAACTTATCAATGTATAAAACCAAGTATTTATAAAAAGAATCAATGTCATGACAATATTAGTACATATTATCACTTACATGTCTCATTATATTATAGTCATTTTTGTGTAGTTTATAATTTTTAGTTTATTAATGTTCATGGATCCATTTTTCAGCATGTTTTGTCCATATTTAAAAAATTTTTTAAACCATTCTACAACTTTTTCTTTTTATAGTATCCATACTTTTTAAGAATAATATAGAGGATAAGTATTCTTCTATATTTCTTTTTATAAGGTGTTTTGCTGGATTTAATCCTTGGAGTGTAATAGGTGCATTAAAAATATAAGTCAAACATTTTGTGAAAATTCAGCATTTTTAGTGAAATAGTGGGAATGATGCGAAGATAAATTATCAATCATCATTATTATCCTCTTTCCTTGATTTTTCAAGGAATTCTATGTGACTTTTGCCATTTTGGAGAGTATATATAACGAGTGTTTTGGCTTTTTCTTTTTTATGGTCCTTGAAATAATTTTTTTAAGTAATGTATTTATAAAAGCCAGTTTTCAACAAACGATTTTAAAATTCGCATAAAAATGAAAAATACTTGGAAAATATGGACGATTAAATGAGTTTCATCTTCAACATACAGTAATCATATAAATTTACCTTTTATTTGAATAAACCATACTCTTTCAATAGAGTTC
>JAISTD010000203.1 GCA_031272765.1 Candidatus Methanovirga australis
AATAGACAGGATTATCTAATATAAAACATGACAATATAATAAAAACATATGTGAATCTCTTTATTATAAGAGTCAAAAAAAAAAGAAAACTAAATATCACCACATCTACCAAAAAAAAACCAACATCAAACAACAATAACAATATATTGAGTTCTCACATATTAATATTTATTAAATAACAAAATAATAAATATAAAACACGATAATTATATAAGTATAGCCCTATGCAGAATAAATTATAATTTTCATAGCTAAAAATGTAAAATACATCAAAACTCCAATCAATGCCAAAAAACATAAAGGCACAACTGATACCCATGACCATGACAACAACAAAATAAAACAAAAAAAGTTGCAAAACAAAAAAATAGTATTAATTCATGTTTATAAATACTAAATAATTCTAATATCTAAACATTTTCAATTAATCTTTAAACAAATTTCATTCTTGTTTAGTCTTCAAAAGATAAATATGAGAACTAATAGCTATTCCCACAATTAAAAGAATAACAAAATTTAAAAGACTCCAAGCATAAATCATTGAAACAATCAGAGTAGCCCATAAAAAAAGTATACTTCTAACTTTAATTTTCAATGGTATTCCAACCTTGTTTCTATAATTTTCAATATAAGCTCCAAAATATTTATTACTTAAAATCCATTTTTCTGCCATTTCTGAACTTCTCCCAAAACAAAATGCTGCAACAATAACAAATGGTGTTGTTGGAAGAAAAGGAAGAACAGCACCAATTGCTCCTAAACTTAAGAAAACAGCCCCAAAAATAAAATATATGATCCTCTTAACTTTCATATTATCAAGATTGATTAATTCAGAGTATTGATTATTATCAGAAGTTTTATGATAATATATTCATATATAAAATGAATAATCATCTTTCTATAAATTTTATCTTATTTTTATTCATAACAATACTTTTCTTCCATTCTTTTTTCATTTCAGGGTAATCTTCCCTATAATGAGATCCTCTACTTTCTCTTCTTAAAATAGCTGATTTAATAGTTAAAATAGCTATTTCTATCATATTGATAATTTCTAATCCTTCTTGAAGAGATTTATTATAATGTTTTTCAAATCCTATATCCATATCTTTTAGTTTAGACTTCAAAACAGTCACATCAGCTAAAGCTGTTTTTAAATCTTCTTCATTTCGTATTATTGAAACATTATCCCACATTATATCTTTCAATTCTCTTTTAATTTCATGCGGAGGATATTTACCTTTTTTAACCAAACTGATTATTCTTAATTCCTCTTCTTCTATCTGTTTTTGATTTATTTCAAATTGTGTATTCTCTGATATTTTTGATGCTGAAATCCCAGCTATCCTTCCAAAGACTTGTGTATCAGCAAGTGCATTTCCACCTAAACGATTTGCTCCATGAACTCCACCAACAACTTCTCCTGCGGCAAAAAGATTTTTAACAGTGGATGCTCCATTTTTATCTATTCTAACCCCACCCATAAAATGATGAGCAGTTGGAGCCACTTCCATTTTTTCAATTCTAATATCTACACCAACATCTAAAAACTGTTGAAGCATTGTTTCTAATTTCTCTTCAACAATATCTCTTTGAAGGTTTGAAACATCTAAATAAACTCCTCCATTTTCAGTTCCTCTCCCTTCTTTTATTTCGTTGTATATTGCTCTTGCCACAACATCACGCGTCGCAAGCTCCATCCTATCATCATAATATTTCATAAATCTTTGTTTATTCCCATTTAAAAGCACACCTCCTTCTCCTCTCACTGCTTCTGTTACTAAAATGCCTTTTTTTGATTCTGGATAAACCATTCCTGTTGGATGGAATTGTATTTGCTCCATGTCAATTAAATCTGCACCAACATTCCATGCTAATGTAAAACCATCACCATTTTTCTGTAAAGTGTTTGATGTGACTGGAAATAACTGTCCAGCTCCCCCAGTGCATAATATAACTGATTTTGTTTGGAAAAATATTGTTTCAGAATTTTTTAGATTTAATCCAACTGCCCCAATAACTCTTTGATCATTTTCACTTAAAATAAGAGAACTTATCATTACTTCATCCACTGTTTCTACATTTTCTTTAATGACCTCTTCTTTCAATGCCATAATAATTTCATGACCAGTTCTATCACCTTGAAAACAAGTTCTTTTGAAACTTTGCCCACCAAAGGAGCGTTGATTAATTTCACCAGAAGTTTGACGATCAAATAATGCTCCATAACTTTCTAATTCGATTAATCTATCTGGAGCATCATCCACCAATAATTCAACTAATTTATGGTCATTTAAATAACCACCACCGATTATTGTATCTTCATAATGAGTTTGTTTTTTATCTTCTTTATCAACTTTAGAAAAAACTGCATTATATCCACCTTCAGCCATCCCTGTGCATCCAGATCTAAATGATAATCCTTTAGATATTATTAGTGGCTTCAACCCTCTTTTTGATACTTCAATAGCTGCCCTTGAACCAGCACCACCAGAACCGATTATAAGTACATCACATTGATTTATTTTGCTTTTCATGATTATAATTTTATTTAATTTAGTATTTATTATTTTCTAAATTGAATCATTCTGTAAGTTTGATAAAGATTTCTTTTTTTAAAAATATATTTAAGAAAATAATGATTTATTAAATCAAAATTTTAGATTTATAAAGTAAACTTACGTGTAAGTCAAATTTAGACACATTGAATTTTCTGAAAATATGTGTATTTTTAACAGTGCCCCAACATCTTTTATATGGAAAATGTTATGAAATTGTAATATAAAAATAAGTTTTTATTTATATAAACCATAATTATAAGTTATCTTATTAGTAAAATAATAACGAAGTAAAATAAAAATTATTTAACTCAATAATTAATTAAAAAAAAAAACTTAATTAAAACTATTTCAATTTATCTTCTAAAAGTTGAATTTCAAAGTTTAAGTTTAAAGAGAAATAAATAATGATTACAGGTAATGGAAAGATATTTGGAGTAATAGGTGATCCTGTAGGTCATAGCCTCTCAACATTTATGCACAATGCTGTCTTCAAGGAGTTAAATTTAGACTGTGTTTATGTTCCTTTCAATGTAGGAAAAGAAAATTTAATTGATGCGATAAATGGAGCAAAAAGTCTTAATATAAAAGGGTTGAATGTAACAATACCACATAAAATAAATGTTATGAAATTCATAGACGAAATTAGTCCTATTGCCAAAATGATTGGTGCTGTTAACACAATCAAGTTCGAAAATGGAAAAACAATTGGTTATAACACCGATGGTATTGGAGCTATTAAACCTCTTAAAAAACTTAGTTCACTTAAAAACAAAAAAATTATTATTCTTGGAGCTGGTGGGGCAGCTCGTGCAGTTGGATTTCAAATAGCTATCTCTGGAATTGATGAACTCTTAATTACAAATAGAAACATGAATAATGCTAAATTCTTAATTAACGATCTTGAAAATAAATTGAATAACTTAAATACAAATAACTCAAACATCTTAAAAAACTCAGAGAGGTTAGAGAACTTAGAAAAATTAAATAAGTCAATTGACTTAAATATTGTCTCAGATTTTAATAAAGATATAATCTTCAATTATGGAAACTATAACACGATAAAAGAAGATATTAAGGATTGTGATATTTTAATCAATGCAACACCAGTTGGATTACATCCCAATGTTAATGAGTCCCCAATCGATGGAAACATTCTCCAATCTGACTTAATAGTATATGACTTAATTTACAATCCCATTGAAACAAAATTACTTAAAGATGCAAAAACTATCAATGCAAAAACTATCTCAGGTGTTAAAATGTTAGTATACCAAGGTGCCGAAAGCCTAAAAATATGGACTGGAGTTGATGCTCCCATTGATACTATGGAAAGAGCCGTTCTAAGCAAATTATAACGAAAAATCACAGACATAATAAAATTTTTAATGAATTTATTAATTTAAATGAATTTAATATATTCCTTTTTGAAAATCTTATAAATTTATAAAATGTTAATTATTTGATATAATATTATTTAAATATTAATTTAAGGAAGTATATAAGGATATTTTAAAGGGATTTTATAAGGATATGATTAAATTTAATAATTGATAAATATTAACATAATGACTATAATTTAAAATCAATTAGTTATAATGATTATTTTTTAAAAATAATTACAAAATAAGAGAGGATATTATGAAAATTTTAATAATGTATTATTCAAGAACTGGTAACACAGAAATCGTGGCAAAAACATTATCATTACAATTATCTGGAGATTTAACCAAAATTAAAGATTATAAAGAAAGAAGTGGTTTTAAATCAAGAATAACATCAGCAATAGATGCATTTAGAGAATCAAAAACAAAAATATTTCCAGAAGAAATGGATTTAGCAGATTATGATTTAATTTGTGTTGGAACACCAGTCTGGACAGCAAATCCTACCCCTGCAATTGTAACAGCTATTGATACTTACGATTTCAAGGGAAAAGATATTATTCTCTTTGCAACAATGAAAAATATGGGGGGCAATAAAGCCATTGAAAGAATGAAAGAAAAATTTCAAGCACGGGGAGGTAGAATTTTGAGTTCATTTACAATCAAAACACAAGACAAAAATACTTCTCAAATTACTGGTGAGACCCTCAAGATAATCAAATATCTTAAATCTAAGATATTATAGGCTATCAAAATTTTATAGATTACGAATATGTTAAATATATTCGACTATCTCATTTACAGGTTTCCTTGGTCTATCAGCCCTATCTGCACTGGGATAACCAAGAGGTGTGAATAAAATTGGTTCATATTCTTCCGACAAGTTTAAAAATTTAATAGCTTCATATTTTTTAAATGCTGCAATATAACATGTTCCAAGACCTAAATCTGTAGCTGCAAGAATTATATGATCCATCACTATTGTTGCATCAATATCAGCTATATTTTTAGCATCCCATGGTCTTGTCCATATTTTTGATTTATCGGCAACAACGCACAAAACCAATGGAGCTTCAACAAACCAATTCTGTGCATAAATTTTTTTTAATGCCTCTTTATTTTTTTCAGTGCCAATTACAAAAACTTTAAATCCTTGAGAATTAACCCCAGTTGGAGCTATTGTAGCAGCCTTTAAAATTTTATCTAATTTTTCTTTTTCAACTTTATCTTTTTTATATCCACGCACACTATATCTATTTTCAATAACATCAAAAAATTCCATTTTTACACCTTTATTTATTCAAATCAGTTTTAAATTAGTAATCTGATTATTAATATTAATTAGTTTAAATTATTTAGTTTAATTATATTTAAATTAATTAATAATATCTTATCTAAGCATTATATATTATATTATCAAATTTTTAAAAAATATTAAGTTCTATTAATATTATTAATTTTTTTATAAGTAATATTTATATAATGTATTATTATAATATCAATACTAATTAAAATATTAATTTAATTATCTAAGTAAATATAAAAATTACAATAAATTTATATAATAACCTATAAAAATTATTAATTTAATAATTAAAGAATTAATTAATTAAATATTCTCATTTTTATTATCTTATTTTTATTATAATTACATCAATATTATAGTATAAAAATCAATTAAAGGTAAAATATGGATATTGAAGGATTTGTTAGGGATAGAATTAACGATGTTGATGAAAAAACCCTTGAAAATATGTTATCAGAGCATATCAAAGAATACAAGACTATTAATGATGAAAACTCAAAATTAATGGCTAAAAGTGTAATAGAAGAAGTCAAAAATACTCTTAAAATAAAGCAAATAGAGGACGATTTTTTAAAAAAAATAGTTAATATTCCCTCAACAGATATAACAATGGGAAAAATGGGAGTTGGATCACGAGGAGCAGGAGACTTTTTTGTTCATAGAAAAATAGCTGAAATTGTGTCAAGTACTGAAACAAAGTCTTTTATAAACCCAACAGAACAAGATGATGGTGGAGTAGTAAAAGTAAGTGTTAATGGTGAAAATCTTTACATCACAACGGCAATAGATGGAGTACACTCAAGATTAAGTGATTATCCATTTCTTGGAGGTTTTCATGTTACAAGAGCATCATTAAGAGATATTTGTGTAATGGGAGCAAAACCTGTAGCTATTATAAGTGACATTCATCTTGCTGATGATGGAGATGTTGGAAAGCTATTTGACTTTACATCAGGTGTATCAACAGTATCAGAACTTATAGATGTTCCTATTGTGGCAGGAAGTACCTTGCGAGTAGGAGGAGATATGGTAATTGGAAATAGATTGGTTAGTGCAGTTGGTTCAATTGGTGTTTCAGAGTATGTTCCAACAGCAAGAAAAAGAGCAGAAGTAGGAGATGTTATACTTTTAACTGAAGGATCAGGTGGGGGTACAATAACAACAACAGCTATTTACAATGGCTTTTTTGATGTTATATGGGAAACCTTAGATATAAGTTTTATAAAAGCTTCAAATATTTTAAATGAAGAAAATTTGATTAAAGATATTCATGCAATGACAGATGTGACAAACGGAGGATTGAGAGGTGATGCTTATGAAATATCTAAGACAACAGGTCTTGGATTAGAGTTCAATTTAGATGATATAAATAAAATGATAAATCCTAAAGTTTTAAATATGTTAAACACATTAGATATTGATCCTCTTGGAATTTCAATTGACTCCTTAATGCTCATAGCACCAAAAAATCTTGTTGATGATGTTACAAATGCTGTAAAATCTGTTGGAGTGAAAATATCTGAGATAGGTGTTGTGGACAATGTAGGATACCCAAGAATAATAGAAAATGGAAGTGAATTTGAACTTAAACCACTTTTCAGAGAAGCTGCTTACACAAAAATTAAAAAGGCCTTAGGTGAGTCAACCCCAGAAAACTTTGAAGCTATGAAAGAAAAAATAGAAAAAGCAGCTATTAGAGCTATAAATAAGAAAAATGATGTTGTTAACTATATAAACAGAAAATAAATATTTCATTAAATAATGATGGATATGGTTGTAAATTTTATAAAAAAACATGCTGTAAAAAATAAAGAAACGAATGATGAAACTGGTGTTATATCCCTCTCTGAAATATTAATTGGTTCTTTGATAATCATTTTAATTTTAGTTGTCTTTAACATGATTATCGAAATCCATGTCCCAGTTTCTCAAGAATTAAGCATAAATGAGGTTCAAGATATTTTAGACTCTATGAGTTTTAAATCTTCACCAAGTCAAGTTTCTTTATTAGAAATATCTATGAAAAAACTTGAAAACAGTCATTTTTCTAAAACCTCCTATGATGAAGTTAATAGCTTACTTGAAACTTATTTAAACAATTTTTGTGTTCCAAATTATCAGCTTATTGAATTTAGCTCTTCAAAACAAAACATATTAGTGAATAAAGGCAATTTTAATAATGCTAATAATCTAAAATCCGCTGTTAGAAATCTTGGAGATTATAAATTTTTACTTTATATTTGGAATTAATAAAGTTTATATATAAAATAATAGAAATATTTACTTATGGAATTTAAAGATTTAATATTTATTATACTGGCTATTATTATAGCATTTGTTATACTCAAATTTGTTATATGGCTTTTGCCCGTTATAGTAATCCTCATAATAGCATTTGTTATTTACGCATTCTTAAAAGAAAGATATTAGAGTAGAGTTAAGCAAATATCTAAAAACATAAAGTACCCTTCAAATTTCTTTCTTTTTATGTTTTCATTTGTTTTTACTTATTAAGTGAGATAATGTTATCTAACACTAAGGATCAATCATATCCCCATAAGTTATTAAGGCTTTTTGAATTTCTATAATAATTTCTTGTCCATTCCCACCAATGAAAATGTTATTTTTCTTCTTGTTTCCATTTTTATCAAATTTCAAAACTAAATCTAATGTTTCTTTCTTTGAATTAGATAAAATAATTTTTCCTTTATATTTCAATGATTTTAATCTGTTTAAGGATAATGTAAATGAGCCACTTAATCCTTTAAATAAAATGATTTGTTTAGGATTGTATTTAATAACAGAGTTAAAAATATTTAAACGATGAGTTTCTTTGTCTCGTGAGGTTCCAATGAAGACAATATCCAAATCTTTAATTTCTTTTAAAATAGATTCAATTGCATGAGAATTATCTGTTTTTCCAATGAAAACTTTTGAGTTCTTTAGTTCAACTATTTTTAACCTTCCTTCTACTTCATCAAAATTTTCCAATGACTTTTCTATTACATTATTATCAATATTTAAGTATTTAGCTATTGATGTTGCAAGTCCCGCATTTAAAAAATTAAATTTTCCAAAGGTTTTCAAATTAACATTTGATTCTTTATAGAAATGAATTTCTTTTACAATATTCTCTACTTCATCTTCAAATTTTTCATCAATATTAATAAAAATATTCTTATTTTTAAAAAATTTTAATAATGATCGTTCATATTGGTGAATAGAACCATGAACATTCATATGATCATCACCAATGTTTGTTAAACCAATAATATTAAAATCAAAGAAGTAATCACTAAAATCTAATGTCATATCACATACTTCAACAATCATTAAATCATATTGGTTTTCTTCAGCATTTAAAATAAGGTCACAATACCCAGAAAAGCCACCACCTCCATTTCCACCGATTAAAATCCTTTTTCCACTTTTTTCTAATATTTCTTTAAGCATTGAAACAGTCGTTGTCTTACCGTTTGTTCCAGTGATTCCAATTGTAGGCAAATTTTTATGTTTTGCCAAAATATCCGAGATTAACTTATTTGAATTTTTTAATTCTTTAGCTAAGTCGCTTTTCCATAATCCTGGACTTATAAGTATTCCATCTGAAGATAAAATTTTATCTACATCATTTACACCTAAGTCTATACTTAATTTTCCTGTTTTAATAGCTATTTTATTGTTTACTTCTTCAATTTCCATTTCTTCAATATGTTTTTCAATGTATGGAATATTTTCAAGAGGAATGTTTAGGGATAAATCAGTCCCATATACTTCATATCCATGATTTAGTAATGAATTTATGGCCTTCTTTCCTTCCACACCTAAGCCAACAACAGAAATTTTCATAATAATCATCATATATATTACAATATCACAAAATAAAATAAAAACCAATTAAATCTAAATTCATCATATTTTTTATTCTTATTTTTTTCTAAATTTAACTTATTATATTATTTTTTTAAACTATTTTTAAATATAGTATCTACTAAAACTTTTATAACATTTTCATTAAAAATTTTTTATTGTAAAATTAACCTTAAAATTATTTAATTTTTAATTTTCTTTAATTATAAAATTTTTTATTTTATAATTTAGAAAAATGAAGTCTTTCTTTAATTATAAAATGATTATAAATAATATTTTTAAAAAATAAGAATGATAACATGATGAATTTAAATTTAATCAAATTATAGTCATTATGTTAATGTTTATCAATTATTAAATTTAATCATATCTTATAAAATACCTTTAAATTAAATTTAAATAATTTTATACTAATAACTAAAATTTTATAAATTTATAAGATTTTCAAAAAGGAATATAATATTATAGTCCTTGATATTAATAATTTAATTAATAAATTTTTTATATAATCTTCTGTTATTAAAAATATCTTCAAACATGGCCTATTTCACTATTAAATAATTATAAAATCAATTATATCAATAAATACACTATTTAATTAAATAAAACTTGAAATAAAATAATATTATATTTATTTAAAAAGTCCATTACTTAAAAAAATCATGTCAAGGACTATAAAAACAGAGACTGTAAAAAAGTGTGGAGCTTTTTCAATTCTTCATGTTTCTTTTATATATAATAGTGGAGGGTCATGAAAAACTCCACAAAAATTTACAACCTCTATCTTCTTCGTTTATACAAGCCACCACTTATTAAACCAATAATAGCAATTAAAAATATTAATGGAAAGCCTGTTTTACTAAGACCAAAATTGGAATGTGGACTATCATTACCATCTAAATGATCGGAGGCAAAAGAATCAATATTAGTATTATTAGTATCATTTTTATCTAATAAACCATTATTTGCAGCATTAATCAAATAAGGATTTTTCACTAAAACATACTCACCAGTAGTACTATTCACCACTGGATTCATGAACCTTGATTTAGAATAATAAACATTGCCTTGTAGTGTAGCTACTTCTGGATCTTTTTTCCATAATTTCACATATAAGTCAAAAACATCCTTACCAGGATTAGCATCCAACCAATCATTAACTTCATCACCAGAACCAATTTGTATGTATGATGGTATTGCATGACCTCCAAACCACATCATTGAATCATTACGAACAGCATCGGGACCATCTAATGAATATATGGCTAATGGTTGACTGTATGGATTAAACATAGCTGCCATAGAAGGACCTAATATATATTCTCCATTTGTCAACTCATTAAATTCAGCATAGTAGCAAAAAAGATCTCCTCCATTATCTTCGGTAAAATTCTTCCAATATATGAATGTAGGACCATTGCCACTATTGACATCATCTTCAGATATACTTGTCACATTAGTCATGTTGGTATTTGTACCATAGAAAAACTCATTAGTATGATTGAAAAATTTGTCTTTAAACTCATCAGGACTCGTTAAAAAATCACTTGATGCATAAGAAGTCGTTATAAACTTAACAAATTCAGGGGTTACTTTAATTTCATAAGTATAGTTACTACCATTATTTTTAAGCTTATTAAGCAATTCAAGTTCTGTGTATCTATTACCATATATGTAGTTTGAGATAACACAAAGAGAATGTAACCAACAATCCTCCCCATGTTGATTATGTATTGATATGTATGGGAAATATTTGGAATCTGGTGTGTCGTAATTAATCAAAGCACTCACATCAAGTGTAAATGCTGTACTTAGCATAATTATTGCCTATCATAAAGATAATTATCTTATTTTTAAACATTATTCAACCTCGATAAAAAAGATTTAAATATAATATGATTTACATATTAGAGAGTTTCTATTAACCTATCAAAAACACATATTTTAATAAGTATTTATAAACTAATGAAACTCACATATTAATCTAATGGGATAATAGTATATATAGATATCGATTATTCCACCATCCCTTGCGGTTTTATTATCCAAAGTATTAATCTCATTCAGGCTACAATGGACAATGAAATTAGATTAAGAGACAATGATACTTAAAATGGGAATTAGTGGCATTGATGGAACTTTAAACTATCTTGGAAGATGAGGTTTAGTTTTTCTTAAAATTAAAATAATTGTATACTAATGAAAATGTGAGTAATGTTCCAATTGAAACAATCTCTGAAAGAGCATCCATGGGGAATAATCCTGCATTAGCATAGAAACAGATTCAAAATTAAAGTAGCCTTGTGTGATGTTTTAAACTTACAAACATCTGAAAATAGTCTTGGCAGCAAACCATCTTATAGAAACATGGTAAACAATGCGAGTTAAATCCAGTTTAAGCACTAACATACTGATGTTATTCTTAAAATTGTCCCAATACTTATTGTCTAAATCTTAGTCCTATTTTCTAAATCATTATATGCGGATGTGGCAGCTATTGCACCTTCACCACAAGCAACAACCAACTGTTGTAATCCACCAGCAATATCTCCAGCAGCATAAATAAAAGGAATGTTAGTTTTCTGTTTTTTATTAGTTATTATTTGATTATCATTATTAAGATCTATATTAAGATTTTTAGCTAATTCAATCATAGGTAGAGAGCCAATTGTTACAAATATTCCATCTATCTCCATAGTTCTCTGTTTTCCTTTGTTATCTTCTAATACAACAGATTTTACAGTTTTATCCCCTTTAATTTCTTTAACTTCTGAGTTAAAAATAGTTTTAATGTTTTCATTTTTAATCCTTTCTTGTAAATATTGTTCTGCTCTAAATTTTTCTCGCCTATGAACTATCGTAACATCTACTCCAAGATTGTCTAAGAAAATAGCTTCTTGTAGACTACTATTTCCTCCACCTACAATTATAACTTTTTTATTTTTAAAAAATATTCCATCACAAGTTGCACAATAGCTAACTCCAAGACCTGAAAATTCTTTCTCACCGGTAACATCCAATTTTCTATGTTTCTTTCCCATAGCCAATATAATAGCTTTAGCAAAATATCTTCTTTTTGTTGTAGATATTTCAAATCCATTTTCAATTTTAACAATGTTTCCTACGGCTTCATTTTCTCTTAGCTCTGTGAATTTTTGTGCTTGTTGTTTTATTTTTGTCATTAACACTAACCCAGAAACTAATTCAAATCCAGGATAATTTTCCATTGAAGGAATTTCTAATCCAAGTCCTCCAGACACTGATTTTTCAAGAATTAAGGATTTAGAACCTTGTCTTCCAGCATATATTCCAGCTGTCAATCCTGCAGGACCAGCACCTATAATAATTATATCATAATTTTCCATATTATTCTCCTTGAACTTAATTGTTGAACCTCCTCCCTCTTTAGAAGGAAGATTCACACCACAATCTAAAATGATTGTTTTACTATGTGCACTGTAGAAAAATATACTCCTGTACTCCCCACAGCACAAATATTTTTAGCAGCATTAACATCCCTATCTAATTCTCTATTACAATTAAGGCATATCCAACCAGGATTATTTAACTTCAAGTTAGTATTCCTATACCCACAATGATTATAAGTTTGAGATGTGTATTTTTCATCAATTAGTACGAAGTTTTTACCATGCCAATCTTGCCAATCTTAGAAAAATATGCTGTCTTTTTAGCTAAATCAACTTTCTTGTTTGTAGTTCTGAAAGATTGTTTCTTATCTTTTCTTGATTTGAATTTAACATATTTATTAATTCCTTTGAAAAAGCATATATTAATTCCTTTGAAAAAGCATATTGAAAGCTGCTTAGGTCTCTTCTACTTTGTTGCAAAGTTGTACTATCAACATCCTTTAGAAAATGATTATATTTCTTTTAATAGAGTTTCATAGTTTCTTGGAGGCACATATTCCACAACCATTATTATACATATAATTATTTATTAAAAGTAATTAATTGAATTGAAAACTATTAGAACCAAAAGTTTTTGAATATTTTTTCAAACATACTTTTATATTTTTTTTAAACTTTGTTTCGAAGATTGTGAAAAACTTAGGAACCGAAAGTTCCACTTTTAAAAGTTTCTTAAAAGTTTCAATATTAATCGTTGCTCAATGCTTTGCTAATTAATGAACTGTAACAATCACAACTTTTTTCTTCATCATCTTCATTTTTAACTGGTTTTTTTAATTCCTGAACTGTAACAGATACAAATGAGTAAGGATAACCAGTTTCATCAGTTTTTCTTAACATTGGTGAAATACCTTTAAAGTAACAGTGAATATCTCCAGTATCACCAATATTCATAGTGAATGGATTGGAACCTTCAAAATTCCCAAAAAACTTAATGACTTTACTCATATCTTCTTCATTACATCGGAAGTTAATGCTCATTATTCCATCTTTTCTAATCCTTAATCCAACAAATTTTTCATTGAGTTCTAATATTTCATTAGACTTTATTTTAAATATTATATTTTCACTAATCTCTGCCATGTCCACACCAAATCAATTGCTATAACAAATATTTTAATGTTAATTAACAAAAATGTTTATATTAATTAAACAAATATTTAATATAAAAGTTAAAATTATTTACTAACTAGTTGTGTTTATTCATAACTACAATATTTATAAGTATTATAATCTTTTTATATTATAAATATTATTTTTACTATTATAATAATTTTAAATTTTTTTATATAAATTATTATAATATTTTAAATTTAAAATTTTTTTGTTTTTATATTAAGTTACAAATTTAACTAAAATTAATTATTCATTAACATTATTATTTAATTTAAAGTAGTATTAATAATAATAGAAATATTTATTAAGAAATAAAAACAAATAACAAATAGAAATTATTATTTATAAGTTTTAAAACCTTTAGAAATGGAATATGAATCTTTTTAAAAAATATTATTCTTCTTTTAGTTGAATATATAATGTAGGAGTCAATTAATGGATTTTAATGTCATGGGAGATATGATGATTATTTTAAATGTCATTTACTTTTTACTACCAGCTTACATTGCAAATTTAAGTGGTCTGGCTTTTGGAGGAAAAAATCCTGTTGATATGGGAAAAAATTTCAGTGATGGTAATAGGCTCATTGGCGATGGGGTCACATTTGAAGGTTTTGCTTATGGAGTATTATTTGGCACGATATTTGGGGCGATAGAAGGATTTATAGCTGGAAACATGTTTTTTGGTTTTCAAATAGGATTATTATTGAGTTTTGGTGCTTTAGCTGGAGATGCAATTGGGAGTTTTGTAAAAAGAAGATTTGGACTTTCTAAAGGAAAACCTGCCCCATTTCTTGATCAATTAGACTTTTTTATAGGAGCTATTCTTTTTGTATCATTAATAACTTATGTGTCTGTGGATTATATTATTATAGGGGCAGTTTTGACTTTAATCCTACATTTATCAACAAACACAATAGCTTATATCTTAGGTATTAAGGATGTTTGGTATTGATTTGTTGACTATCAATAAAAATTCAGCATGTATGAAGTAATAGCTATAAACTTTTTAATGTAGAGTCAATTTTTTCTAAAGCTATTTTTAAGAGAGGTCTTGGAATTGCAATGTTCATTCTCATAAATCCACTTCCACTTTCACCAAAAATAGATCCTTCTTCTAAAGCGACTCCTGCACTATCTTTTAGTAATGAGTTTAATGTTGCTCCATCCATATTTAATTCACGAAAATCTAACCAAATAAGATAGGTTCCCTCAGGTTTTATAAGTGCCACACTTTTAAATTTATCAACATACTCGATTAATAAATTTAAATTTCCATGAAGATATTCAAGAACTTCTTCAAGCCAATCATCACAATATCTAAAAGCAGCTTCAAAAGCCGTGTATGCAAAAAGATTTGGAGATGGTAATCCTAATTGTGTAGATATAAACTCTTTTCTAATTTTGTCATTTGGTATTATAATAGAAGAAATATTTAATCCTGGAATATTAAATGTTTTACTTGGAGAAATACATACAATTGAATTTTGTTCAAACTCAGGAGATATTGTAGCAAAAGATGTATGCTTGTTATTATTAAAGAGGATTTCACTATGAATTTCATCAGAGATGATCTTCAAATCATTTTCCAAAGCTATTTCACCAACTTTTGTGATTTCTTCCTTAGTCCATACTCTCCCTACTGGATTATGAGGATTACAGAATATAATAGCTTTTATAGGTTTGTAATTTAATACACGACCTGATTCAGATTTGAATAAGGATCTCAAACCATCAAAATCTATTTCATAACGACCATTTATCAACTTTAGTTGATTGTTGACGACTTGACAGCCACTATTTTTAATAGTTGGGAAAAAAGGGTGATAACAGGGTTCTTGAAGTATTATTCTATCTCCAGGATAAGCTATTGAACGAATAGCATAATTAAGGGCAGGAATAACTCCAGGCGTGAATACAATCCATTCTGGATCAATTTTCCAATTAAATTTGTTTTCTAAACGATTACAGACAGCTTCAAGTAGACTTTCTTTTGCTTGAGTGTATCCATAAAATGGATGGTCTGCACGGTTTTTTATCGCTTCTTTTATAGGTTTCGCAACAGGAAAATCCATATCAGCAATCCACAATGGGATCAAATCATCTTTTCCAAAAATATGATTCATATCATCCCATTTCAAACATCCTGTATTTTTTCTATCATAAATTTTATCAAAATCATATTTCATTTAATCCCTACAACAACTATATTTATGAATAAAATAAATAAAGTAACAATTTTATGTTTAAAATGATAATATTTTATGAAACAATAAAAGATTAATCATAAAACAGAAAAAAATATACAAAATAAGATATGATACCAAATAGATTTAAACTATCATAATCTTGAAAAAATAGCTATTCAAGCCAATAAAAATCATAGAAAACAAATTATTTATCTGGTAATCCTGTTATTCTTAAACCACCATAATGAGTTTTATAACGAATATTTAAATTTATAAGAAGAGCTGTTAAATGCTCAACAGTCCTTGCCTGCTCTAAAAGACCACAATCCACACATTTTACTCCAGGAATTTTTTCAATTAAATCCATAACTATCTTTTTAGCTTCTTCATCATCGGAAGAGACAAGACAATCACAATCAATCTCTGGCTTTTTATCAAAATCTTTTAAACTTGAAGAACTAATGTTATTAAATGCTGATACGATTTTAACATCTGTTCCTTTTAAAATCTTAGCTGTTCGTTCAGCTGCTGAACCTTCCCATAATTCAAAGTATGTTGTAGGTGCACCACCAATATTGGATTGTAATGGAACTGTTGCATCAACCACTATTTTTCCTTTAACAGAGCCTCTAACAGAATCTAAAGTTGGTTTTTGAGCCAAAATAGGTACAGTCAATATTATTATATCTCCTTCTTTCGCAGCATCCTCATTTGACAATCCTTTTAGATTATCTAAATCATCATTTCCTAAAAGTTCTTTAACAGCTTTAACAGCTTTTTCAGCTTTTTCAGCTTTTCGTGAGCCTATAATAATTTGTTCCCCTAACTGAACAAACCGAATAGCTATTCCTAAACCCTGATCTCCAGTACCTCCAAGCACTGCAATTTTCATATAATCCTCTCCACTTACTTTTTTAAGCAATTCAATGTTATTAGCTTAGTTAATATATAACAAGTATTTAAATTTGGTATAAATCATTGAATTATTATTATTATTTATTAAGTTATATAATCAATTTAATTATATTATTCTATAAATTTAATTAATAGTGTCAAGACAAAATAATTGTATGACTTTATATGGTATGTAATATAATATATTATAGAGAGTTTCTATTAACCTATCCAAAATCGAATATTTTGATAAGTATTTATAAATTAT
>JAISTD010000206.1 GCA_031272765.1 Candidatus Methanovirga australis
ATAATTTATAAATACTTATCAAAATATTCGATTTTGGATAGGTTAATAGAAACTCTCTATAATATATTATATTACATACCATATAAAGTCATACAATTATTTTGTCTTGACACTATTAACATTACTCAGTACAATGTTACCATTTTTCATTTAATTAGATTAACTATTGGTACAATTCAGAATTCAAGCAATAAAACATTTAAAAAACTTTAAATATAATAACATGTTGATTAAAATGATAAAAAATCATGAACGACCTACAGAACTTTTAAAATTAATAAGTGATAATGAAGAAACTATTATTCCTTATGATAAAATAAAAACAGGAAATAGAAGATCTGAAAAAGAATATGGGATACCAGAACACTTAATTCAAAATAAAAAAAGTATCTCCGATACTCTTTTTTTATCAGCGATACTTTTCACCCTAACTAAATTTATATATAATAAAGATATTTTAGTCACAAAATTAAAGGAAAATAACCAAAGATTTAATAAATTAATAATAGCTAAAAGCATTGACACGAAGATTACTGTGAGGGATTATTTAAATCAGATGGAAGATTTAATAGCTAAAATAGAACAGTATGATTCAAATAGTTTTGATAAAGTTAAAGAACAACTTGATTTAGATTTGTCCCATTTTCAATATTATTATCAAAAATATCATTATCAAAGAGATGATGAGAAGTGTGATCATGATTTTGATATTCCTGAATCTGATTTCACAGTCATTATTAATGAAGTAAATGAAAGTGAAATTAAGATCAAAATTTTTTATAATTCTAATTTATATAATGAAAAAACAGTTCAACTATTTTACAACAGCTTATTAATAATCTTAAAAGAATTTAAAAATGAAAACAAACTTCTTAAAGATATTGGAATCGGTTTAAGAATTGATGAAATAATTAAAAAGGAAATAGATAAATTCATAGAACCTGAACAATTTTTATTAAATGAGTTATTTGAAAAGGTGGTCATCCAAAATAGGGATAAAATAGCTTTAATCACATCTGACAGGTCATTGACTTTTGATAAATTAAATCGGGAAGCCAATAAAATAGCTAACAACTTATTAAAAAATGGTTTAAATATTGGAGATAGAGTTATTATTAAGCTTGAAAGAAGTGTTAATCTTGTTATAGCTATTTTTGGAGTGATGAAAGCAGGAGGAACTTTCATCATTGTCAGTCCTGATGATCCGATTCAAAGAGTTGAGTTAATAAAAAAAGACACTGATGCAGAATACATTATAGATGGTGGTAATATTGATAATTTTAAAACAGGTAGTGATGGAAACCCAAAAATTGATTTGAAACCAGATGATATGTTTTGTATTATTTACACTTCTGGTTCTACAGGTAAACCTAAAGGAGTCATGGTAACTCATAAATCAATGGCATACACTTTAAAAATTCCAGAATACAATATGATTTCAAAAAATGATAGATATTTGCTCATGACTCAACCTATTTTCGTAGTATTTACTAAGGATTTATTTATTTTTCTTTTTAAAGGTTTAACTATTGTAATACCAAATGATACTCATCTACAAAACCCTTTAAGTTTACTTGAATTGTATGAATTTAGCAAATTTAATATTCTAAATACAACACCATCTAGACTATCAGCTATGTTAGAAGATTTTCAAAATATAATAAAAAAGATGAAAGTGATTTTATTAGGTGGTGAGATACTTACTAAACAATTTTTAGATAGAATAAAAAAAGTAACTAATGCCAGAATATTTAATCCCTATGGATTAACAGAATGTTCAGGTTTTTCCAATGTTAATATCCTTTTTATTGTAATGGATGTTGATGGTAATCCCCTGCCAAATGGTATCGTTGGTGAATTATGGATGGGAGGCTATGGAGTTACAAAAGGATACTGGAACAATGAAAAATTAACAGAAGAAAAATATACAACTGTCGATAGTATTCCTTTTTTAAAAACTGGAGATTTAGCTAAATATAATGAAAATGGAGAGTATAATATAATTGGTAGGTTGGATAATCAGATTAAACTTAGAGGTCAGAGAATTGATCCTGGTGAGATATATAACAATGTTCCTACAGATATTGGGATTGAAAAAGTTATTGTCATAGTTAACAAAAAAGATGATAATCAGTTTTTAGTGTTATATTTCACAACTAAATCAAAGTTTTTAAAGAGTGATGAAATAAATAAACTGAAAGAAGATATAGAAAAAAATCTGAAAACAAAACTGCCACAGTATATGGTTCCCCAAGTTTATGTATATTTAGGGGAGTTTCCAAAGACACCGACAGGTAAAATTAGTGTGAAAGACTTAAAAAATTATGATGACAGTGTTAATGAGATTATTAAACCATCCGATGGCTTAGAACAGGAACTATTTGATATTTGTGCTGAAATATTAGGACATACAAACTTTGGGGTAGCGAATAATCTTTTAAGTATTGGTTTCACATCATTATCAATAAATCAATTGGCAAATAAAGTTTTAAATAAATACTGTATAGAATTACGATTAAACGATTTAATGAGTACTAATATCAATATTAAAGATTTATCTAAATTAATTAAAAAATATAAGCCTGTATCTTATGGTGAACATGAGTTAAGAGATTATTATCCTTTGACTCCACAACAATATAGCTATTTAAATAGGATTCAACTTGGAGAACCTTCTATAACATTACTGATCTCAGGCTATTTCATTTTTGGGGATTTGAATCCTTATAAATTAAAAAATGCTCTAATTAATCTTATTAATAGGAATAATATTTTTAAAATTCATCTTGTCAATGTTAATGGTATCATATATCAAAAAATTAATGATAAGCTTGAATTTGAAATTAATATTTATAATAAAAAATTAAATGAAGACATATTAAGTAACTTTGTTAAAGACTTTGATTTATTTAAAGATCCTTTATTTAATTTTGAGATATATCACCATAATAAACAAGTTTATATAGTTCATAGTATTCATCATCTTATTTTTGATGGATATTCTAATGACATTTTTGAAACTGAATTATTTAATTTGTATTACAGTGAAAGTATTCCAGAGAAATATGATTATTTTGATTATTGTATAGACTTAGAAGAATCTGAAAAAAATAGAGATGAAATATCTAAAAAATATTTGAAGAAAAATTTAGGAAAAATTCCTTTTTCTTATTATTTAAATGATACACCTCAAACAAAGAGAAACAGTGATTCAATTATAATTAATTATGATAACTTTGACTTAGTTAATAAGTTCTGTAAAAAATATAATATCTCACATCATCATCTTTTCCTGGCTTCAACAGTTTTAGCATTGACTAATTTTAATAACAATAAAAATGTAATATTAGAAACAATTTTTAATGGACATACTAATCCTAAATATTATAATACAATTGGTTTGTTTGCTGATAGTTTTCCATTATTTTTTAATATTGATTATAATATTCCTCTAAATAACTATTTGAAAGAAGTGATGGAAAAATTTGATAATGCTATTAATAATCCTCCAAGTAAGGTTTTTCACAAATTTTCCCAAATGTTATCTGATTTGAATCCTATGAAAACATTATATGAATTTAGTTATTTAATTGAAAATAAATTTATTTTAGATAAAAAAGTAGAAGGTATGACTAACCATGATATTGATAATATAACGAAAAATGAGCTTTTAATTAGAGTTATTAAACCATCTAATCAAGATGTTTTTAAGTTAATCCTTCTTTTTAATAGTAATTATCATTCTTATCAAGATTTTGAAGATTTGATAAATCATATCATTTATTTACTTGAAAAAATAATTTTAAATTATTCAAAAAATATAAGTTATTTAATGAAATAAAAATTATTGACATCATTGTTTATAAATTAACTTGTAAAGTATGAAAAAATTAAAAAAATAAGCCTCTATCTTTTTAAGAAATATTGTATGTAAAATATTGTAATTCCTGAAAAATAGTAAAGTAATGTTAAAAATTCTATTATTATGAATTTAAGAGAAGTTTTCTTTGAAAATTGATATTTGAAGTTTAGTTTAAATATCATCCAAACAACACGATAATAATTAATGCCTTTAATTTTTGGCTTATACAATTTCACATCCACATTTTCAGGATTATAAAGCAATCCTTTTTCTTTATATTCTTTAGCAAAATAAGTTCCAGGATATGGAATAAATGTAGATAATCCTAAATAATCGATATCATTTTTTTTTATGAATGATTCTGTTAATTTCATGTCTTCTTTGGTTTCGAAAGGAAATCCAAAAATAAATCCACCATCCACTTTTATCTGATATTTATTTAATATTTGTATAGATTTCTCATTTGTTTTAACATTAATTCCTTTATTAAACTCTTTTAACATTTTATCAGACCCAGATTCAAATCCAATAAAAACCTCTCTCAATCCGATCTCATAAAGTTCTCCAATCAAATCTTCATTTTTTATTATGTTATTTGATCTTCCAAGCATCATGAAAGTTGCCTTAAAATTTGTGGACTTACAGCATTCAATGAATTTTATAATCCATTCTCTATCTTGTAAAACATTATCTTCAATAAAATAAAAAGACTTCAACATGTACTTATCCTTTAAATACAAAAGTTCTTTAACAACATGTTCTGGTGACCTGACTCTCAATTTTGTCCCAAACATAGTTTTTGATGATGGTTGGCAAAATTTACAATTATAAAGACATACTCTACTTGTCATAATACTAAAAAAAGGAAGTTGAAAATTAAGATTATTAACTCTTTCTTTTGGGAATATGTCTCTATTGATAAAATTTAATTCATCTAAGTTTTCAATCCTTTCTCCAAGTATCAATTTTTCAAGTTTCTTATTCTCTTTTTTAGCTTGAATAATCT
>JAISTD010000096.1 GCA_031272765.1 Candidatus Methanovirga australis
AAAATTAGTGGAAGATAAATTAACATGCTGAACCGTACTAAAAACAGCACTACTCTGATTAGCCCAATTACCAATAAAACTTGAATTCTTTATATCCAAAACAGGTGAAACAGTCTCTGAAGAATTTTGTGAACTTTCAAGTGAATCCCTACTTAAAATCCTTGAAAGATTATTTCTTGAAGAATTACCTCTAAAAGATAATGATGAAGACTTCTTAGACTCACTACTATTCACAGGTGATTCTAATGCCAACAAAGCCCCACCTTTATTTAAAGCCATATTATTAGAAAAATTACAATTATTAATATGAACGGCAGAATCAACAGTCAAAAGACCTCCACCATCACTATCATTACCCTTATTAAAACTAAGACCATCCAAATAAACATTAAGACCAGAATTAATAAACATTATCCGAGTCTTATACATAGCATCTAAAAACACTTTATCTTGTTTACTTTCCCATTTTTTAATAGTCACACTCTTATTGACAAAAATAGTATCAGTAACATTAAAATCAGACATTAACACAACCGTTCCATGATCAGACACACTATTTAAAGCATGATTAATGCTTTGAACAGGACAACCTGGAGAATTACCTAAATTACTATCACTCCCATCCTTACTAACATAAATCTTATTAAAAAAATTTGATGAGGAATACATATAATCATCCACAAATATCGAAAAATCAGAAGGAACATTGAAAATATGGCTTTTAGAACCATCAAAAACAAAATTTTCATTATTAAATTGAAGAAAACCATTAAATGAAGGTAAAATATCTACATTGGTAGAACTATCATTCAACACCATATCATACTTTAATTGAGTAGAACCTTTATTTGCTAATTTTACTATATAATGATTATTAGGTAGTGATCCCCTTGAAATACCTGCTTTTGATATGTCATTAGTACCCCACCAATTAAAATCATAATTCCCACTAAAATCATCATTATTAACATTCTTATCACGAGCACCATCAGTATAAGGGAAAGCAGAATTATCATAAATCCGATTATAATTCACATACCTTCCATTAGAAACACCACCTCCCCAATATGCCTTATTTTTTGTAATATTACAATGATTAACAGTACCACCATAAACACCACCACCATCACCAAAGTCGCCACTAAATTTGTTATTCATAATATTACAACTAATCACCGAACCTACATCATTATAAATACCAGATCCTTTACCTTTATAGCCACTGACATCATTCTGAGATATTACAGTCAGTCACAACACCATTATTATAAACACCACCACCATATCTATCAGCCGTATTTGCCATGATCATACAGTTAGTCACAAACCCACCATTATTATAAACACCACCACCACTATTTTCCGCACGAACATACCAAGGACTACTAACTTCATTATTTTGAATAATACAGTCAATAATAGAACCACCATTATTATAAACACCAGCACCATCAGCTCTTTCAGCAACATTATTTCTAATAGTACAATTTATAATAGAACCACCATCATTATAAACACCAGCACCATAAGCTTTTTTAGATGAAAAATCTGGCTTTTCAGCAACATTATTTTTAATAGTACAATTTATAATAGAACCACCATCATTATAAACACCAGCACCAGCACCACCACTTAAATAACCTCCAATTACAGTTATTCCATTAATAACAGCATCAGAAGACAAAACAAATACAGATCCTTTTTTATTTCCATTAACAATAGGATTAGCACCAGCTTTAGCTTTTATAGTTACATTTTTATTAACTCTAATGTTCCATTCATTGTAAACCCTATCCTCTAATTCAATAACATCACCAGGATTAGCATTATCAACCATTTCTTGAATAGTAGTTCCACTTGCAGCAATATTATTAACAGAAGAAGAATTATTTGCATTTGAAACATTACCCTCATCAAAAACTGAGGATAAAGATGAAACCATTGAAAACAAATCACCACTAAACCTTCCAACACTACTTAAATCATAAGCATCAATAGCATTACAAGGCACCATACTTGAAAGCATAATCACAATTAAAAAAATACTTAAAAATCTCTTCATAAAACCCACATCACAAAATTTATTATCACATATCAAAAAAATGGAAAAACTAACACCATGAAACTCATTTCAAAATCATCGAACAAAAATCATATACAACCTATCAAAAATCACGAGCTTGTAAATTTTTGTGGAGTTTTTTCAATTTTAATGCTTATTTAATTATAAAATTTTTTATTATAGTCCTTGATATTAATAATTTAATTAATAAATTTTTTATTATAGTCCTTGATATTAATAATTTAATTAATAAATTTTTTATATAATCTTCTGTTATTAAAAATATCATTTAAAGCCTGCCTTATTTCATTATTAAATAATTTAAAATTAACTATATCAATAAATACACTATTTAATTAAATAAAACTTAAAATAAAATAATATTATATTTATTTAAAAATTCCATTACTTAAAAAAATTATGTCAAGGACTATATTGAAAATTTATTTTTCAATTTAGAAGAATTAATTCTTCGTTTTATAATTTAGAAAAACGAATATATAAAGACATCGATATTATATTCTATTGTTGAAAATTTATTTTCAATTTAGAAGAATTTATTCTCTGTTTGAAAATATCATTTAAAACATGCCTTATTTCATTATTAAATAATTTAAAATTAACTATATCAATAAATACACTATTTAATTAAATAAAACTTAAAATAAAATAATATTATATTTATTTAAAAAGTCCATTACTTAAAAAAATTATGTCAAGGATTATTATAAAATTTTCAATGCTTAAAAAAAATAAGAAGATTAATTTGTTGAAAATTTAAATAAAAGGTGTGTGAATGTTTTTGAGTAATTGTAGAAAAAATAAATAGGAGAATATTTTAAAATAAGAAACTAAAATTTAGTAATTGAAAATAAATAAAAATATTTAAAATTTATAAATATGACATTCGAGTCTTAAATATTGGAATTATCTTTTTTGTAAATTAACTCTTTCAGTCAATATACATCGTTTTCCTTGACTTCCACCGATTGGTGCTTTAGGAGTTCCCATTGAATTCATACATCTCGCCATAATAGCTGTTCCTAAAGCTAAACCATCAGAGACGAACACAACATCTTTGAATTTATCTTTAACAAGATCAAGAATTAATTCTGGCTTTTTACCTGTGATTCCTGCTCTTCCTGTGATTCCAAGTACAGAACCTTCAGATATTATATCTTCTTTAAATGCAACATCAAGAACTCTTTCCACTATTAAAGCTGTTACATGATCCATTGTAGCAAATAATGTAGGTAAACCTGATTCTTCATAAAGTTCTCCACCTAAGTCCATAAGATCTTGAAGTTTATCACCATTGAATCCAACATCACACCCTATTAATGTTGTTCCTGCAGTTTCAGCTGCAATAGGATCTAAAGGAACAGTTCCAAATTTATTAACATCCATTGGAACTTTTTTAATATCTATTAACTTATGAACCTTATCAGCATCTGATTTGGCCTTCTTCCAATTAGCTTTTTTAAGCATGTTTTTAGAATATAAATCTATCGCTGCTCCACCATCTTTATCAACTTTTCCTGAACCTTTAACAATTGAATCAGCTATTACTCCTGCTAAACCTAAGAAATTCCCAACTGTATTTGCATATGGTTCAGCATTGTTCACTACTCTTCCAGCTAATGTTGAACCAAAATCTATGGAAACACAAGGATTTCTGTAATCTACTTCAGTCCATTTTGCACCAAGTTTTATGCCTGCAGTTACAAGTTCACCTTCCATTTCATTAGCAACAACTTCTTTTCCTTTTGGTGGTAGAACACTGACAACAGCACCATCAAACATGACCATATCCAATAAAGAATAATCTCTAATTCTTTTTGGTAATGAATTTGTAGACATTGCTGGAGCCATTTTACTTGGAGGAATGCCAGCATCTAAACATCCATTAGCTAAAGCAATTATCAGTTTTCCTACTTCTTCTGTAGTTTTAAATCCTGCTGTTACACCCGTTGACCTAACGACAAAATCTAAATTCTCATCAACATCAATATTAGCGGTTTTTAAACAGTGATTGATTGTATCTTTAACCATTTCAGATACTGACTCTTTTGTTAATTCAATACCCCAAACAGTTTTACCAAAAACTTCTTCTCCTTCTTTAGGTGGGCGTATATCCCTGGTCATTTTAACTGTTTTATTAATTATATAACTATGGCTCGTATTTAAGTTAGTTGCAATAATAATACATTTTGTAGTTGTGTTTCCAAGTTCAACTGATGCTGAAATATAGTAAACATCAGGTTTCATTGCATAACCTGCTCCTACAGTTTTAGATGCAAACCCAGAGGTTAAAACATCTGAAATTTTCTTGTATTTGCTTTCTGCAATTATTGGTTTAGTTCCAAAAAATTTTTTAAGTAAAGACATTTTAATCACTATTTTTAATATTTACATTAGTTTACTTATCATTTACTATTTTTCAAGTTATATCTTCAAATTGTTAAATTTTTAATTTTAATAAGAAGTTGAAATTGATTATTTTAAAAAATTGAATAAAATATACATTTTATTATGCTGTAAGACAAAGTTTCCTACATTTTAATAACTTTTTCACTTAAAACTTTTTTATTTTATAATTTAGAAAAACAAAGTTTTTTTTTTCAATTTTTAGATAAAATATTTTTACTTTTATATGCTTTAAAAGAATTTTTTGTAATTTATAATTTAAATTAAAATATCTTACTTATGATAAATTATATTATATTTCATTAATTACAAAATATATTTTAAAAATCTTTAAATCTCTCCAACTGTTTCTGTATTGTTTGTATTATATAATATTTGTTAAACACTCACCAACTAAAACAGTGACGAGTTTACCCGTGTTTTCAAAAATTTCTTTAATAGATTTAGAAAAATTATAACTTAGAGGTAAGTTAGCATTTTAGTTTATATTAAACTTAATAATTAACTTTTCAAAATCAGATACATTAAGAGATAAATTGCTTTAGTATTCATTTTTCAAAAACTCTTTTTCAATAATATTAATTATATTTTTTTCTTTAAATACAATTTTTGATTTTTAGATAGTCTATTATAAATCTCTAAGAATCCATTAGACTAAATTAGTATCAACTAAAAAATTGAGTATCATGAAATCCTAATGTTGGAATAATAGTAATTCTTACAACCGCATAAATTAAATAAATTAACAAAAATAATATACCCCAAGATCGTGTTAATTTAAGTCCATTGGATTTTATCAAGAGTAATACAAATGCTATAATCCCTATCATTACTGGAAGATCAAATATAATGGATTCAAATTCAATTGGAACTTTAACAAATAATGCAGGTATTCCAATACCAACCAGTATATTAAACACACAACTTCCAAATACAGTTCCTAACGAAAAGTCATGTAGTCCTTTTATAGTGGAACTTAATGTTACAAACAATTCAGGAATAGTTGTAAATAATGATAAGACAAAAAGTCCCATTATAATCTCTGGAATGTTGAAATATTCTCCAAAATTTTCAACAGACCAGACTAAAGCTTTGCAACCAATAGATAAACCAATAATATATATTATTGGGAAGAAAAGATTTCTTAAATTTAATTTTTTAGAAACATTTTCATTATTAATATGAAGATTATTTGTTTTTAACTCTTCATCATATTCAATTGGAGTTTTATTTTCACTTTTAATTAAATCATTGTTTGTTCTATTGGAATTTGGATTTTTTTCATTTTTAATTAAAATTTTTAAATAATAAATATAAGTTAAAATCATTACAAAAGAAGCAATGAAAGAAATTGTCTTATCTGAAAAGAAATATCCATAAATTATAAAAACAAAGAATATTGAACCTGCAATAAATGCCATAAAGCCATCTCTATTGACAGATATTTCATCTGATTTAATGAAACCAGCGATTAAGGATGTTAAACCAAGAATCCCAAGAACATTCCAAATATTTGCACCAACAACAATACCAACTCCTAACTCTGGTTCACCTTGTAAAGAAGCCACAAGTGCAGAACCAAATTCTGGTAAAGAAGTCCCTATAGCTGATGCTGTAACACCCAATATAATTGGGATATGCCCATTATTTTTCCTATTGTAACAACATTATCTACAAATCTATCAGCTGATACTAAAATGATAACAATAGACATGATAAATACAATGAACCATATTAATAAATCCAACATTTACATACCCCAACCTATGTCATCTAATTACTAACGTACTATATGTTTTTGTATTAATGATTTAATCATCATTAACAGTTCTTACTAAAAATACATCACATGGAGCATGATGCACCACCTTTTCAGATACGCTACCTAAAAGATGCTTATCAACAATACTTTTCCCAGAACCTAAAATTATCATTTGAACTTTATTTTCCTTTGCAAAATTAACAATTACTTCATAAGGACTTCCTTTTTTTAAAATTTTTTTAAGAGATATGTTTGGATTATTTTTTAAGTCCAACAATTCCTCAAACTTATCTAAAAAATATCCTCCCTTTAATTTAAGTTCTTCAATCATTTCCTCTTTCACAGCATTTGGAGTTAGAAAAGGAACAGAATCATCAACCACATATAATGCAATAATTTCAACATCTCTGTCATCAACAAACTTCAGAGTATGATCCATTAATTGATGAATATATTTGCCCATTGTAGGAATCAAAATTTTATTATACATAATAACACCATTTTAATTATATGATAATTAGATAGTTAGAATTTAATATAATTTATATATTAATTAAACATTATAAAACTAGTAAATATAAACACTCAATTTGAATTATTATCATATACTAATGAATTCAATGAAATTAAGTTAAATTATTAAAAAAAGATTATAATCCTCCTAAAAAGAAAATTCTTATATAAGCATACACAACATACACTCCAATGAGAAACAAACCAGAAATTCTATTAAGTTTCATATTATTCCATTTAAATAGAAGAATAGCCAAAGCTGTAATCAATATCATTACTGGAGTATCAAAATATAATGAAAGTGTTTCAACATTAATCTGACTAAAAAAAGATAGAAGACCGATCGGTATCAAAATATTAAAAGTAACACTACCAAATATTGTTCCTAAAGATAAATCATGAAGACCTTTCATAGCTGAAGACAATGTCACAACTAACTCAGGTATGCTCGTACCTATAGATAATGTAAATAAAGCCATAATAGTCTCAGGAATACCGATAATATGAGACAAATGAGTTGCACTATCAATTAATAGATCACAAGCAACACCTAATGCTAATACAGATACAATCACTAAAATAATATTCTTTGACTTAATTTTTTCTTTTTCAAGAGGATTATTATTGGTCAATGATGAATCAAGAATAATGTCCTGTCTTTCACCTACTCTTTCAGTAGCCTCTTTTTTGAAACTATTTAAATCTTCTTTTTGATCTTTAAGTAAAATTTTAAAGTAATATAAATAAAATAATACCATCACTAATGATCCAAAAATAATAGGTATACTACAAGATATAACACCAATCACATTATTAGATAAAAGTGAGGGATTTGTGAATTTAACAGATAGTATCATGACGAATAATAACAGTATTCCTGTAACAACAGCTACCACACCATCACGATTCAAAGACTTCTTATCCGCCTTAACAAAGCCTGTTACTGCAGCAGTAATACCAAATATTCCAGCCACATTCCAGATATTAGATCCAACAACTATTCCAACACCCATATTAGAACTATGATTTAAAATCGCCAATAAAGCTGAACCGAACTCAGGTAAAGAAGTTCCAATTGCTGCAGCAGTGACCCCTAATAATATTTGGGATACTCCGAAAACAGCCCCAATTAAAGAAATATTTTCAATAAAAACATCTGCTGATTTAATAACAATTATTAAAGATATAATAAGAATTATCACATTGATTACAACATCCAACAAAAAAAAGAACTCCTTAAGTAATTATTAATTAATAGTGATATTATTAATAAAAAAATGAATATTTTTTAACAACTTATCCTATTTACAATTTCTTTATTAATATAGTTATTGGAATTTATCAAAAAATATGATATCTAATCTATGAACTCATTGAAAGTAAAAATAAGAATAAAAAAAAACTAAAAATAAAAAAATGAGTTAGATGAAATAAAAATTAACATCTAACCCTATTAACCATCCAAACTTAATTGAAAAAAAATAGCTATTTAAAGCATAACATTTATTGGATGATCTTCTACAGGTTCAGTACCTATATCTTTAGCTGCTTCAGCTAAGAATATATCTGCCATAGCACAAGCAGGAAATGCAATTTTAGCATTTTCAATAGGACCAAAAAGTACGAAATCTCCGCCAGCCATCTGTTGAACAATGTTTGAACCAATATCACAAACAGGCCATGCCTCTTTGTTTTCCTTTTTGTAAGTTCTTAACCAATCCCATGCAGAAGGTACATTGTGAATACCAGAACCAACTGGTAATCCCCATTTACTCTTAACTGCAAATGAAGTTCTAACAGCTACTCCTGCACCTTGACCAAGAGGGGTTACAGCAGTATCCATTAAAGGTTTGGTAATACCACAAGACTCAGCTAATGGAAGTAAACCTTGATCGATTGTTCCATCACCAGTTTCCCATATGCCAATTTTACCTTCAACAGTAGGATTCATTGGGTTAAAACCTAAAACAATAGATGCAGTTAATGCAGATTCTTTAACTGCTTCAATTTCATCTGCTTCTGCCGCCATGTTAATAGAGTTATAAATACCTCTTTCTTCCAAACCAGCTTCAGAAACATATTTAGCACCAGCAACTCTTGCAGCACCAGAAGTAGAATCTATAAGGAAAGGGGCATCAGTGAAATCACCTACAAACTCCAAATATTTAACTAAAGCTTCTTCTGTTTGACCAAAAACTTGAACTAAACATGGATTTTTAGTCACATCAGACATTTCTTCCATTGCTTTTATTCTTGATTCCGCAGCATCTTTATCAAAAACACCTGCTTTTTCATCACTAATAATATTATGTCCACCATAAAAAATGGTTCCTGCTAAAACTGTTGGATATTCACCTGGCTGACCCCCAATTTTCACACCAGCAATATCTAAAATTTCTTGTTCTTTATCAAATCTAAACATTTATAAAAACCTCCACCTTAGAGCTTTAAGCCCCTCTAAAAAAGTATGTAAAGAAGTATTGTATTACAACTATTATTATTATGCCTATTAATATACCATATACTATACCAATGTCTCTACCCATTTGTTGACCTAATCTTTGATAATATTCACCAACAGCAAACTCAACATTTTCTTCAATCTCATCTAATTTTTCATTAGCTTTATTGAAATCATCAGCAGAAACAAGTACCCTCGGCACTGTATTTTCATCAGACATTTAATACACCTCTAATTAACCGCCGCATAACTTGACTAATAATGGAATTACTAAAGCTAAAACAAAAGCAAAAATTACACCATATGTCATACCAGTTACACGTGTGCTGATCAAACCAGCAAATAATCTTCCATCTCTACCAATTAACTTGGATTTATAATTAGCATCTTCAGCAACACTTCTAATACCCTTTATATTAGGTTTATTTGAAAATTTAACCATATTACAAAGCCCCCTATATATACATAGCTATGCATCCAAATATTATGGTAACAACAAGCCCAATCATTAAACCTTGGACTTTTCCAGCATAAATTCCAGAAAATGTTCTTTGAACAGCACCAACCAACTTAATTTGAGTCTGAATATTTCTCATACGAGCTTCAATTAATGCTGTCTCAGCAGACACAGGTCTGACTTCTTCACCGTCATCATCATCATCTCCACCTTTATCATCTACAGAAATAAGAAGAGCTTCTTCTTCAAAAGCACCTGGATCTTTTTCTATACATTCTTTTACTTTAGCTTCGATTTGACCAGCATCTTCCACATCAACCAAGTTCACAATTTCGACTTGTTGCTGGAATCTTTCAATTCCTTCATCAGGTATGTTCTCAACATAAGGAATAGCACCAGTTGCACCAACAATACTTCTTTTTTCAGGATCTACACCATTTTGATGTAATGCTTCAATACTTTGACCTGTAATATGTCCTTGAACTTCAGACCCACATAATATTAAAAATCTGATATTGGGATTAGAAATAATATTTGCAACAACCTTTTCAACACCAAGATTTTCTGTTTTACAAGGTCCTGCAATAGAAGCACCTGCTGCAGCAGGAACATCTTCATTGTGAGATGCAAGTGTTACAACAGCAACAGGACTTTCAGGGTTTCCTGCAATATAATCTCCATTTACAGGAGGCCAAGTATCTGTAGTAGCCTTTTTATCTACCATCTATAAAACCCCCAGATAAAAATGTAAAAGTGTGATTACAGGGAACAATACTAAAAGACCTAATAAAAACCCATAAACCATATTAGTCAAAAGACCAGCAGTTAAGAACACACCTTTCCTGTTTGGAAAAGCATCAATAGGAACTGTATTAGGATCTAAAGAATTGACTAATTCATTTGCTGCTAATTCTAAAGTTTCGATTTCTTTATTAATATCATCCATTGATAAAATTAAAACTTCCCTTCCAAGAGCCGCACCAATTGAACCAGTAGATGGATCAAGGGTCAAACTATATTCAGGAACTATTTTAATTAAAGGTAACATTTCAACCATTATTTCGCCCCCTATTCCTCAACTTTAGGCCATAATCCTGCCCATTTAACAGATGCAGCTTCTTTATATGATGCTGAAACATAACATTTAAAGAATACAACCCAGCCAACTACACCAACTATGGATATAACTAAAGCTGCAGGAATTCCAGCCCAGTGAAGAGTAGGATTTCCAATAGATACAATACCTGTAACAACCATTGCTAAAAATCCAGTTGCACCTGCCAATTTAAGAGTTCTTACTTGATTCTCATTTGGACCAAGACATGCATTAAACGGATGTTGAATAGCCATCGTATTCATAATAAAGAACAATGCAATGTAACCAGGACCTACAACAAGAGACAATATTTTATCAAAGTTATAACTACCTGCAAATGCTGCAGAAAAGCCAAGAACAGATAATGCAGCAGCACCAGCAATTTCAGCAGTACATCTTTCTAAAACAGCTATTTTCATTTTAACAATCACTTTTGCAATAATAGCAACAACTAAACCTAAAACCATTGAAAAAACTAAAGCAAGAACAGGACCAGCTATTTCAAATCCTTTTAATAAAGAACTTGATGCTATTGCAAGACCAGCCAACGATCCTATAATCCCAATAGAAAGAGACATATAACCAATAGAAGGTACACCAGTGCCTAATCCATAACTTGCAACCCTTCTAATTGCATCCGCACCCCATACTATTGCACAAACAGCTCCAAGAGAAGCCAAAGTTGGACCAATAACAGGATTAATAGGAGTCAAGTATATACCAACTAATCCTCCAATTACACCTATGGCAAGTAATAATTCACCAGAGATTGCAGAACCAGTAGGACCTCCACCAGCAGCAGACATTATACAACACCTCCAAGAGTTAAGACATAGACAAAGACAGCCATAACAACAGAAGCTATACCACAAGCAATAATTCCACTACTAATTCTTTTAAATTTAGGATCATGGAATCCTTCAATAGTACCTCCAATGTTGTATGAAGCAATAACAGAGTTTATGAAAAATATGCCAACAGCTACAATGGCTGCTAAACCACCAGCAATTCCTGGACTAATTCCAGATAATCCACCAAAAGTATTATTAATTGCATAGTATACTAATCCTCCACCAGCACCACCGAGTAAGCCACCAATGATACCACTAACAAAACAAACTGTAGGAATACCATGACCTTCAGTACCAGGAGTCACATATTTTTCTTGATTTCTACCAGTGATTGGATCAATTTCAACTTTAGCAGAAGAAGGTACAACACCAACACCAAAAACATAAATCAAGTTAGCAACTAACATCGTAATTCCCATCATCATCATTGCTCCAACTGCACCAGCCAAAGCAATCATCCAAGGTGGTTGACCTGTCATAGCCGCTGCTGTAATTAACCCAGTCAATCCAGCACCTGCTGCAAGCATTGCAGTACCAGTTCCAACACCAGTAGCTGTTGCCATAGCCGCAGGAGCACCTCCCACAGGTATGAAGTGTACACCCCCACCAATGAGAATTCCACCAACAGTAATGAATATAATTAAAGTTATAGGATCCATAAATGAAACCTCCTAATTATTCTTTATATGGTCCATATTTATTTCTTGCAAAACTCTCAATTCTTTCATTTAGAATAATGAGAGTTAGAACTATAATAAGACCAGCGATCAAACCGCCTAATAATCCAAATACAACAGTTATCCAAAAACTTAAAAATACAACAGCACCAAAACAAAAACCAGTTAAAGGTCCACCGAACTTAGCACAAAAGTTACCTACATCAATAGAGTTTCTTGCACCTAATTCAGCTTTAGTGGTTATATCACCATGAATAGCTACTGGAATACCTCCACCGAATGGGTACTGCTGATATTCTCTTTCAGCACCATAATGTACATCTCCAGTTGAAGAACCAATCGCACCAATTGTAATACCCCATAAAACAGCTAATAATGGAAGGGGAAATGTATGTAAAGGATTACCATTAATTGGCATGATCATCAGAGAACTAATACCTACAATACAGAAAGAGGTTATAAAACCATGACCAGCAATAGGTCCTAATGCCTGCATTAAAGCATCCATAAATAATGGTTGTTCAAATTGGGATTGACTTACAATCCTACCCATATGAGAAGTGATTGTGTAAACTACATGAACTAAAGCACCAACAGTAGCACCAATAGCTATAGCAAAAATAGGCATTAAATGTAAGTTAATTAAAACAAATGCAACAGTTCCTGCAATACCACACCATGTACCATAAGCAACTGGTTCACCAGAGGTTGCCTTATTTAAAAATCTGTGTAAATGTCCCATTTGAGGAGCAAGCTGAACTTGTGAGTTAGGGTTACTCTGAGAACCTACATCAGACTCTAAATCTTCTGACGCTCCAGCAATAGTAGCAGCTGCACCCATTAATGCAACAACACCTAATGTCAAAGGATCCATATTTTTTTCCTCCAAAACAATATATTATATATTAATTAATTTCTTAATCTAACTAATATTAATTAATCTATTAAATAGTTTTAATTAATCTACTATTGATTAATTAAGTGCTTTTAAATTACTTAAAATTGTAATTTAAATAATATGAATTAATTTTTAATTAAATTATTAATCACTAAACAGGAATTATAATATGATAATTAAAATATTAATCATTTAGTAACATGATCACATAATTTCTAAAAAATTGATTTCAAGAAACATATTAATTCAATCATATTCTAAATAATAAAATTTAACCATACATAATATCATTCAATTAATAAGATTTAATGATTAATGATAGTTAGTATAATTATTTTAATATTTAAATGTAGTCATTTATTAATAATATCTATTTTTTTAATTTCCATTATTTATATTAATAATAAACATGATGAAATACTTTAAATTTATTTTATAAAAACAATAATTCTAAACGAATAAAAATAAAATAAAAAAAATAAATAGGTGAAAACACCTATTTAGCTGGTATAATTAAAGATCTTTCACCATCAGGCATGAATTCTCTTAATGCACCTTTTGCAATTTCAGCACGAGGTTGGGAGAAATCGAAACTTAGGTTTTTATCTGCGAATGCAATTTTAATCAATGGATTAAATGCAAAAGCATCTTTTCTGGCTGCGTGAGGAGCTTGAGCAATACCTGCATATTCACCTTGGTGACCTACATTCATCGCATAGTTAGGATAGTTTGGTCCTCTTAATTCAACAGGTAAACCTTCATCATTTCTTATAGAGAATACATTAGATGCACCACATTGATCTTGTAAATCGTAACCATAGAATCCTAATCTTGAATATTGTTCTTTGTGTAAGTACATAGCTAAGTACCATGCACTTAAACCAGTTTGAGAGTTTCCAGTTGCAAAAGCTGTTGAAACAGCCGCAGCAGCGGAAACAATGGAAGCCCTCTGAGAACCACCAAATTGAGTTTCAAGTAAAGCAGGATATTCTTCATATTGTTCTAATCCATAGAATGCAACTTCAGACCCAACATCAAGAACCGTGTCCATTGTATTAGGAGCTTTAGTTAATCCACCATACTTATCTTCTACATATTCTTTACCATAATAAGTGAAATCATCAAGAACATTGTCTGTGTATGCAGCAGATGCATATTGAGTAAATCCTACCCCACCAGACATGTATGAACCTAACCAAATTTGGTCATAAAGTGCAGCAGACATTGCAACAACATCTAATGATACTCTAACAGGATCATCAGAATTAACTCTTGAAGATTGACAAATATCTGCCATATAACCAAATGGAATACCTCCAGGTTCATTTTCAGCTCTTGCTCTTCTAACAGGTAAGTATGTTCCCATGTGAATAACTTCTGCATGCTTAGATGCGAAAGCGAAGTCACCAGTAGCTCCTTCACCAGCACATTGGTTGTAAGCTGAAATCATTGACATACCAATTTGCATAGCAGACCATCTGGAAGTTGTACCTCCATCACAAACTCTTCCAACAATGGAAGGAATTCTTACTACTTGCCAAATTTTGTCTCCTACTTCTGCTTTTAAAGTTTCAGCTTGTTCAGCTGGGAACTCTTTGTTAATATCTAAAACAAATGCGGAATCGATTTCATCTGCTAATTCATCATCTCCAGTGAATACTTTTACATAACTGTCTGCAACCAATAAAGGATTGGTTTCAACCATGTGTTCCTGTACAACAGCTGCACCTGGCATAGCATGGTTAACAGTTTCTAAATAATTTGTAATAGTTTCTGGAGTAACTTCCATACCTAACCTTTTTTCAAGAACTGTGTGTGCTGTGTTTAAACCAACGACAACAGTTCTTCTGATATCATCCCATAATTGTTGGATAGCTGCATTGTTAACAAAGTGAAAGTCATCACCTTCAACAAAAGTATCTGTAGTTGATACTTGGTAAGGCATTAATGTTCTTTGACCTAATGGAGAACCAACATCTGGGTTGTATTGAGGAATTCCCCTTTTAGCAGCTATTTCTTTACCTGCATTATAAAATTCAGTTTTCCTTTCAGACTGTTTCCAACCACCTAAGTTATAAAAGGTAGTGGATTCATCTTTAGGATCTTCTTTAAATTTTTTTGTTAATGCTTTTAAGAACTTTTTATCAGCCATAATAATTACCTCCCTTATTCAGGGCAGAATCCTCCTTCGGATCTTGTAACATGGATTTTATGTAAAATTTCCACAGCATCTTTATCGTCTTTGTAAGCTTCACCATCAACTCTGTAGATTGTAGTTTTGCTTTTCAAAGTTTCTTCATCTAATGGTTCACCAAGAACAACAGGTTCATCAAGTTCTTTACCTATTTGATCTTTTACCATTTCAACTTTACCAGTTTCCTTGTTAAAAATTTGTCTTCTGAGCATATCGAACATTACACCATTTTCATCAAGTCTTAAAGAGTGACCATGAACAGATTTTCCTCTGATACCAGTTCTTGCAGGGTCAAAATATTCAGTTTCTAATAATTCTTTAGAAATTCTTTCTAAATCTCTTTCCCTTGCTTCTATAATCTGTCTACCAGATAAAGTACCTGCATCGACTCCTCTGTATCTATTTAAGTAAGATCTTGATCTTAAGTAAGGTTGAGCTGGAGCAAAATACATTGAATCTACAAATTGTATGTATCTAACTCTGTCACCAGCCTTTGCACCGTCGATAGGTTCAACAATCTCTCTGATATGATCATCAGGCTCATCCATTTCATCTAATGGTGGGTGAACACTTTTATATTCTTCACCTGGAGCTCTGTGACCTAATATTTTTACTACCCCTTCATCAGAAATTTCCCTTAGTTTCTCTAATTTGTAATCAGGATCTGTGAAATTTCTTCTGTTTTGAGCAACTTGTGTAGTTCCTGGATAATATTGTGCCATAATCATACACCTCCTAATGCTAACTTAACTTTTCTAATAATCTCATCTAATTTATCTTGAGAACAAGTTTCTCCCCTAATAACACCAGTAACCATATCCAAAATTTGACCCTTAGTTTTGACCTCATTAGGCATTACCTTAGATGTTTTAATACCTATTTTAGCAAAATCTTCAAAATCAACAGGATATTCACAAATGATTACACAAGGTCTGTCAGTATTTCTTAAAATCAATCTTGCTTTATAAATAAGATGATTTCTAACTCCACCTAAATGTATTACAAGAAGTTTAAATCTATTCATTTGAAGAATTTCCTTCTCTGTTAACCCAAAAAGACTTCCCCCACCTATATGAGGAGCATCACCTGGAACACCTGCACCAGCATTTAATATCATTGTACTTGTTAAAACATTGGCTTCACGAAGAGCAAAAGTAATTTCACAAACTGGCTTTGTAATATGCCTTTTACCTGGAGACATTCCAATAGCTAATACATCTGAACCACATTCGGCAAATGTACCTCTTTGAGCAATTCCTCCACCTTCACCAAGACCCATTGTTTCTCTACAATCAACAACATGAGTAGATTTTCCAATCATAATAATCAACTTTGTATATGTCATCGTATATGCTAATACAAATGAATTAAGATAAAGTATTATTAAATTAATTGTAATTAAATATAATATAGTATCAATTATTTTTCTTAAGAATAGTCACCCGATCTTCAAGTTTTGCAGATTGATCGGTCATTCCAATTAATTCATCAGGAACACTTTCATTACCATACTTAATATTATCTGTAACAGTTCTTTGAGTCCTAATAAACTTCCCAACATCAATATCAAAACCAAAAGGAAGTAACTCTTTACATATTTCATCAATGCTATCTTTAACCTCGACAATATCAAAATCAGTAGAAACATCAATAAAAATACGACCTGTTTTTACCTTAAGATCAATTTCTTTACCATGAACATTGATAACTCTTCTTTCAGCATACTTAGGATTTTCATTAGGATCCTCAGGTGGAAGCCTTGGTCCTTGAATAACAGTCCGTTTAACACCATCAAGAGCCTCAATTTCATTCAATAACATTTCTGTTCTATCTGAACCTAAAATCCTATGGGGGAATACTTGTAAATCCATATTTTTCCTCTAAGATCAATTAGACTTTTTAAACCGAGATTACTTAGATTTGGCCTTTAATATCGGCAGCTGCCTCCACAACATATTTAAGTGGTTCTCTAAATTCATCGACACTACTAAATACTTCTTTAATTAATCCAGAAGTTGATTCTGGTGAGAAAAGTTGAGTACCTGCATCTAAACACATTGCAGCCACAACACAAGGTATACAGAATCCTTTACTGTGTCTTGTAACAACATGGTTACCGTTGAAAAGACCAGGACCTCCTCCACCATATATAGAGTGACTAAAGAATGAAAATCCTACAGCTACACCTTCAGCTCTACCGAAATCTACACCTGGAAGACCAGTTGCAAATTCAATTGAATCATTGAAGTATAAAATACTGGAAGGTACACCTTGAGCAGCCCTTGCAGCACCAACATTCACCATTACAGCAGCAGCTGAACCAGCAGCAGCATAAGCATTCCATTTTGCTAAATCAGTAGCAGCATATTCAGTAAATCCATTGAGATCTTTTTCTGCTTTAATTACACCGTCAGCTGAAGCTTTTTCAACTGTTCCGTTAATCACATTAGCAATAGTTCCTTCTTTAGCAGCATCATTAACTAAATCTAAAACAAAATTATCTGCATTCATACCTTGATAAGCTAAACCTAATAAATGTAATCTTTCAAAAGCACCAACAGCATCTCCCATTTCAAACATAGCAGTTTGTTCTAAAATAGAAGAAAGAGCAGTTCCTTGTAAAGTATTTTTCAAAGTAGCAGCAGCTATGTGGTTAGCCATAATATTTCTTAAAGCATAACCTGCACCTTCAAGCTTTTGTGGAATATCTAACATAGTTGCAAGGTTAGAACCCATATAATCAACAGATTGAGGATATCTACCTAAAATTGCAGCTTTCACCATATTAGCATTGTACATATCTACCTCATCAAATTGATTAATAATAGCTTGTACCAAAGCTGTGGATGTGGATAATGTAGATACAGAATATTCTGCAGCAACATTTAATCTTGCATTTGGAATTTGAACTAAAATTCTTTTTCCACCAGCTAAAAGTTCTACTCTTGTATCATCATCTTCAGTTACCTGAATCATTTCTTTGATTGATTTTGCGAGAGCATCAGCATTTCCTACAAGATCAAGGTCTATTTCTCTTCCTAAAATCTTACAAGCTTTTCCACCGACACTTGCAGTTCTCAAAGCATTTTCTATACCTTCTAAGTTTACAGCTACAGTTCTTTTAATACCATTTACGATACTTTTAATAGCAGGATTACGTAGTGGGCTTAATGCTTCAATAGGAACATTAGATTCAACTAAGTTACCTCTGTCGTCATATAGATCGACTTTATCATCAAACTTCGCCATTTTTTCCCTCCTAACTAAATATAGTTAAAAAATATACCATACAACCCAGACATTAAACTTTAAGTCAATGTTGATAAATTTAGGCTTCTATTGAATGAGCTAAAAAGCAAATACAATATAACCTAATTTATTGGTATACGATTTTTAACTTTATTTAATATATATAATAAAGTTTATCTTTAAGATTAATTAGTAAAGTTTATAAATGATAATGAAATCAAAATTTTATGAATAATCAATTAGAAAAAGAGTAAGTTAAGTAATAATTAGTTTTCAATTATAACATAAATATTGAATTATGTAATATTCATAAATGTAAAAATTATTATTTATTATAAAAATTAATTATGAATAAATAGACTTATAATAATTAAAAAATAAAATAATGATAATAAATAACAAAATAGTTATAAAAAAGTTAGGTGTAGAAAAATTAAATTTAAAAAAATTAAATTTAATTATATTTGATTTAATATATAATAGAATCTGATATATAATTATTAATATTATGATTATACTATAATTAAAAGATTATTTAATATATCTAATTCTATTTATCATTATCAATCTTATATATCTTATGGGGTTCAGTTATTATTCACTAAACATTATAATAAATAATTATTACCAATTAATCTTAAAAAATATATTATTTATGGGTGGATTAAGTCATCTAAAGGTCAAAGATGTTAAAAGATAGTTTAAATATTTTTAAAACAGACATAAAAGCTATTATAGACAATCCAGTTGTAATACTTGTCCTAATAGTTATAGCCCTAATTCCCTCTCTATATGCATTAGTAAATATAGATGCTAATTGGGATCCTTATAGTAATCTAAATCAGCTTAAAATAGCTGTTGTGAACAATGATGATGGTTATGTAACTAACAACACAAATGTTAACATAGGGCAAAATATAGTGGATGGTCTAAAAGAAAACGGTGGATTTAAATGGGAATTTGTAAATTATACTGTTGGTATGAATGGATTGGAAAGCGAGAAATATTACGCCTTGATTGAAATTCCTAAAAATTTTAGTGAAACTGTATACTCTATTGAAGGAGGAGAGAATACCAAAAGGTCTGAAATTATTCTCTTAAACAACGAAAAAATAAATCCTGTTAGTCCAAGAATAATTAATTCTGGCTTAGACCAAGTCCAATCAGGAATTAATGGAAAAATAAGTGAAATAATAGCTGGAATTGTTTCATCTAAATTACACAATGTTGGAGAACAGGCAAAAGATAACGAAAATGATTTCATCAGGATAAAAACTCGTTTAAATCAGGTTAATTATGTTTTTAACCAGTTGGAACCCATATTAGACAATTCCAACCTTACCCAAATTATTCCAAAAGAAGTATTAGATAAAGTTGAAGCCCTTATTACTTTAGTAAGAATAGACACAGCAAAGATTAACTCTGTAGATTATAGTGAACTAACTCAACTTGCCAATATAAATACTGAAGATGTGGAATATTATATTCAAAGCCCAATCACATTGGAAAAACAAAGTTTATATCCCCTGCTAATAATTATGGTGCGAGTGTTTCTCCATTTTACATTTGCTTGTCCTTATGGATTGGTTCTATCGTAAGTTTAGCCATGATTAGTAACAGAGTTCGAAGAAGTAGAAAGGAAAAAATAGAAATTGATGAAGAAAGTGTTGGATATAATCAAACTAAAACAGTGAAAAATTATGAATACAGTGCATTTAATGTTTTTTTTGGTAGAATGGGGTTGTTTATAATAATAAATATCTTTCAATCATTGCTTATGGCTGTTGGACTAATTTTACTTCATCTACAGCTTAGTTCAATTCCAATATTCCTAACCACAATTATTTATATAGGATTATGCATAATTACAATTGTTTATTCATTAATATCTGCACTTGGAAATGTTGGTAAAGTAATAGCTATTGTTCTTTTAGTTTTGCAAATTCCTGGAAGTGGAGGAATTTATCCTATGGAACTGATGTCCCACTTTTTTAGAAGCATGAACTCTATTTTACCTATGACTTATGCTATAAAAGTTTTTAGAGAAGTTATATCTGGAATTTCATGGAATAGTTATTTTTACAACCTTGAGATTTTAAGTTTAATAACTATTTCAGTACTTATATTTACAATATTTTTCAAAGGAAAGGTGAATAAATATTCTAAAAATTTTGAAGATAAATTAAAGGAAAGTGGACTGTTTTAAAATTTGAGGATTAAAACTAGGAATTGCTAAACATTTAATATATGAAAATATAATATCTAATTAACTTAACGAGGTCGGATCATAATGTTCAGTTTAGAATTTTGGATAATGTTGGCTGTTGCTTTTATTTTAGGAGAAATTATAACTATGAGCTTTTTTTCATTATCAATCAGTGTTGGTGCTGGATTTGCTGCATTAATTAATTATCTAAATTATGATTACACAATTCAACTATTCACTTTTGTTGTCGTTACAATAATTTGTGTTTTGCTTTCAAAACCAATAGCAAAAAAACTAACAAGTGGATCTCCCTTAAAGAAATCTAATTCAGATAGATTGATTGGAGAAGAAGCTATCGTGATTAAGAAAATAGTTCCTGATGAAATGGGAACAGTTAAAATTTTGGGAGATGTTTGGAAAGCAATAGCTGATGAAGAAATAGATGTTGGAGAAAAAGTATTTGTTAAAGAAATTAGCGGTGTAAAATTAATTGTTGAGAAATAGCTAAATTATAATTAGATTAGCATATAATATTCAATTCTATAGTATTCATAATACTGTAAGTTAATATTAAATAAAATTATTTTTTAAATATAAAATGATTAATAATTTGATAAATAAATTATTGATTTTAAATAAATTAATAAACTTTGATTTTTTAAATAGATTAATTTTTGAAATAAATTGATTTTTGAAATAAATTGAATGCTTAAATAATATTAAAGATATGATAAAAAATGAACGGTGATATAATGGATGGAATAATAATAGTTATTATAATATTTCTAATAGTGATTGTTGTTGCGGCAAAAACATTGAATATTTTGAGACCCTACGAAAAAGGAGTTGTTGAAAGATTAGGTAAATATCAGAGAACTGTTGAAAGTGGTTTGATATTTGTAATTCCTTTTATTGAAAATATCAGAACTGTTGACCTTCGTGAGCAAGTTGTGGATGTTCCACCACAAGAAGTTATTACAAAAGATAATACAGTTGTTATCGTTGATTGTGTAATCTTTTATGAAGTTATAGATCCTTTTAATGCTGTTTACAATGTTGTTAATTTTTATCAAGCTATTACCAAATTAGCCCAAACTAATCTAAGAAATATTATTGGAGACTTAGAACTTGACCAAACCTTAACCTCAAGAGAAATGATTAACACACATCTTCGTGATGTTCTTGATGAAGCCACAGATAAATGGGGAACTAAAGTTGTGAGAGTCGAAATTCAAAGAATTGAACCACCTAAAGACATTGTTGATGCTATGAGTAAACAAATGAAAGCTGAAAGAATGAAAAGAGCATCAATTTTAGAAGCAGAAGGATATAAACAATCCGAAATTAAAAGAGCCGAAGGAGATAAACAAGCAGCTATTCTTGAAGCAGAAGGTCGCTCTGAAGCTATTAAAAAAGTAGCAGAAGCTAATAAATACCAAGAAATAGCTATTGCAGAAGGTGAAGCAAAGGCGAACATATCTGTCTATGAATCCATCCACCAAGGTAATCCTACAAATGAATTAATAGCTATTAAATATTTAGAAGCTCTTGAAAAAATAGCTGATGGTAACTCAACAAAAATATTCCTTCCAGCTGAACTCTCTGGGATTTTAGGTTCTGTTGGGGCAATAGCTGACTTATTTAATAAAGATGATTTAAATAAAAAAGTTGTAAAGCCTGAAAACGAGGAATTAAAGGACAATGAGCCGGTGATTAGATGAAAAGTATGATAATAGTAATTGATGGCTTAGGAGACCGTCCAGTGAAGGAATTAGCCAATAAAACACCATTACAAAAAGCCAACACTCCAAACTTAGATAAAATGGCTGAAAATGGAATTAATGGAATTATGGACTCCATAGCTCCTGGTATTCGTCCAGGCAGTGATACCGCCCATATAGCTATTTTAGGCTATGACCCTTACACTGTCTACACTGGCAGAGGACCATTCGAAGCATCTGGCATTGGGTTAGATATTAAAGCTGGAGATGTTGCTTTTAGATGCAACTTTTCAACTGTTGATGATAACTACATTGTGACAGACAGAAGAGCTGGAAGAATAAAAGAAGACACCACTCCCCTTATTAATGAACTAAATAAAATGAAAATAGAAGGTTATGAAGACATTGAAATTATATTTAAAGAATCAACAGGCCATAGAGCAGCCTTAATTTTAAGAGGAGAAAATTTATCAGATGAAATAACAGATGCTGACCCCAAAGTTGTGGGAAAGGCACCTAAAACCGTCCACTCCACAACAAATTCTCCTAATGCAGAAAAAACTGCTGATTTATTGAACAAAATCATTAAAGAATCGTATACCATTCTTAGAAATCATCCAATAAATTTAAACAGGATTAAAAATAATGAAGCACCAGCTAATATTATAATTCCTCGTGGTGTTGGTCTTGTTCCTGAGATTGAAGAACTCAATAAAAAATATGAAATAAAATCTGCTTGTATCGCTGAAACTGGACTTATAATAGGAATCGCAAGATTTGCTGGAATGGATATTATTGAGGTTGAAGGTTCAACAGGCAGTGTAGATACAAACTTAGACAACTTTATAGACACTATCATAGATAATGTAAAAAATACAGACTATGACTTCTTTTTAATAAATATAAAAGGAGCAGATGAATCAGGACACGATGGTAATGCCAGGGAAAAAGTGGAATTTATTGAAAAAATAGATGAAGTCGTGTTTAGTAAAATATCACAACTCCAATATATGGTTACTGTTGTAACAGCTGACCATTCCACACCAATTACTGTTAAAGACCATAGTGCAGATCCTGTTCCTATTCTTATATATGGTGAAGGTGTGAGAGTGGATGATGTTAAAAGATTTAATGAAATCGATGCAGTTAAAGGAGGACTTTTAAGAATTAAAGGTTCTGATTTAATGAATATACTTATGGATTTAATAGATAATACCCATAAATTTGGGGCTTAGATAAATTGAACTCTTCATTTACATCCATATCATTAATTTATAAAATAATTCATAACATATCCCCTTCAATTTTAAAGATAAATAGAAACTCTTCTAAATTTAAAATCTCGAATAGTTTAAACCTAAATTTTTAAAATATAACATTTATAGTCAATTTGATAAAGTTTTTAATAAATAATTTATAAAAAAAGATTTATATTTTTAATTTAACAATTTTAAATAGTCTATCAAATTAATAAAGGATTATAATAATATAATTTTTAATAATAGTTAATTTTAACATGATATAATTTAAAATCATTATTACTTATGATTTTATTTATTTTCAAAATTTAAGAACTTTTTCAAAAATACTATATAAATTTATTCTTTAATTTTTTTTAATTCTTCTTTAATTTCCTCATTAAAAAAACTTAATAAAAATACACTAATAATTCTAAAATGAATAAATATTTTGTATAAAATTTTAATTACAATGAATAAATAAAAACAAAAAAAATAAACTAATATTCAAATCAAATCATTCATAAACACTTAAATAACTAAACAACGACAATTAACGGAAAAGATAAAATGACTAAAAAACTTTTTGGAACCTCAGGCATTAGAGAAAAAGTTGGTGATGCAATAAATGGAGAACTTGCTTTAAATATTGGACGAGCTATAGCCACTTACTTAGGTGGAAAAGGAAATGTTGTAATCGGATATGATACACGAACCAGTAATCAACTGCTTGAACATAGTATTACTGCTGGATTAATTGAAAGAGGATGTAATGTCATTAAACTGGGAATTGTTCCAACACCATTATCTGGATATGCCACAAATAAACTTAAAGCAGATTCAGGAATAATGATAACCGCATCACATAATCCCTCCCAATACAATGGAATTAAAATTTGGAATAAAAATGGAATGGCATACACCCCAGCTCAAGAAAAAGAAATCGAAGATATCTATTTCTCAAAAAACTTTCAAGAATTAAAATGGGATAAGATCGGGAAAATATATGAAAATAAGATTATCCAAGAGGATTATATAAATGAACTGTTAAGTATGGTTGATATAAAACCAGGACTGAAAGTTGTGATTGATCCAGGATCAGGAGCAACATCCTACTTGTCCCCATTAATTTTTAAACAGGCAGGTTGTGAAGTAATAACATTAAACGCCCAAATAGATGGATTTTTTCCAGGTAGAAATCCAGAACCTAACGAAGCCAACTTACAAGACTTGAAAAAAGCTGTTGTTACCACAAACTCAGATATTGGAATAGCTCACGATGGTGATGGAGATAGAATGATTACTGTGGATAATAAAGGAAGAGTATCTGACTTTGATAAACTTTTATCCATTATATCAAAAAAGTATGCTAAAAATAATAACACGATTATAACGACTGTGGATGCTGGAATGTGTATAGATGATGTAGTAGAATCCGTTGGTGGGAAAGTTGTGCGAACAAAAGTAGGTGATGTTTCAGTTGTAGAAGCTATTATGAAAGAAAATGCAAGTTTTGGAGGAGAACCATCTGGAACCTGGATTCATCCAGAATTTTGTATGTGTCCAGATGGAATACTTTCAGGCTTAAAAATCGCAGAAATAGTCTCTTATGAAGGAAATTTATCTGATTTATTAGATGCATTACCAGATTATCCTAATATACACGAAAAAGTTCCAGCCAATAAAAAAGAAAAAATAGCTGTGATGGAAAAAGTTGAAAAAGATATTAAAACTGTTTTTGATGATGTAGTAAATGTTAATACCATTGATGGAATTAGATTAGAATTCAATGATAATGCTTGGGTTTTGATAAGACCTTCTGGAACAGAAGATTACATTAGAATAACATTAGAAGGAAAAACAATAGAAAGAGCAAACGAAATCAAAACAAAATCAATTAACTTAATTAAAAGCTATTTATAGTCCAATACAAAGTTTTTTTACATTTAAAAACTTTAGTTTTTGAATTTAGATAATCATTGATTCCGAACAAAATGAAGAACTTAGGGAACGAAACTCACATTGTTGTGAACAAAATCTGAAATAATAGAATCCTCACTGGTCGATGTCTATAAGAACGAAACTCACATTGTTGTGAACAAAATGAAGAACATAGAAAAACGAAGTTTCTGTTATTATATTTAGTTAAAATAATTATTAATTTAATTATATCTTTAAATTAAATTTTATAAAAGAAATTTTATTCATTGAACGGAAGTTGTGTAACGAGTTCTCTAATTTAATGTGAAATAAGTAAAATTTGAAAATATTGATTGTGACAAGCCCAATGTCATCAACTTAACGATTTTTATTTAAATTGAGTTTTATATTTTTCATGATTTTAAATAAATTGCAAATTTTTTTATATAAATTTGTCTAATTTTTTACGAAAATATTTAACCAGATTTCTTAAGTTGATGACATTGGGGACAACTGTTAATATTCTTTGAACATTTATGTCTTTAACTAATATTAATGGATTAATAATGGTGTCTTCATGGAGTTGCTCTTCGGACAAACTGTTTATAATGAACTTAGGAATATATTATTGGTAAATTGAAGATAAAAGGTAAAAGAGAATTATCTATCAATCACTGAAAATCCTTTGGATTAAATTTTTGTTCATCGAGTCAGAATTGTTAGATAGGCTCATGTTTAAAAAAAAAGAAAAGAAAAAGTTGAAAATAAAAAATAGATATTGATTATATCCTCCTGAAAGGCTCAGTTGCAACAGGCCAATAAACCAAATAATCAGAACCTAAATCACCAGCAAAAGTCCTATAATTCACACCACCATAGAAAAAATTATTAGAAGCATTCACAAAACCATCGCCATTACTATTCACATGATTCACAATATCATCACCAAATGTAGTAGGTCTATCACCAGGTGAATAAGATCCATAAGGTATAAAACCGTCAGCATGATTTAATTCAAAATTACACTCATGCACATCCACATGCCCATAAAAATTACAAATCGCACCACCATGAGCAAAAGTTTCATGATCACCCCATGAAGCTCCGAGCATCGTTATTACATTACAACCATGATTATTTTTAAAATCACATTTAGTAATGTTTAAATAACAGTTGCTAGAACTAATGGCACCAGTGATCCCTTTGTTATTCTCAAAAGCACAATTACTAATTGTAAAATTACCACCTCCCCTATCTTCTATAGCTCCTGCTATAGTATTAGATTCAGCAACACTGCCAGCACCATTCTTAAAAGTTATATTTTCAATAAAAAGATTACCCTTATCATTTATTACAAATATTGGATACTGATTTGTTTCAGCATCTGAAGGCGAATAGACACCATTATCCCAATTATAACGGATATTCTTGACAAACTCAGAGCCATTCCTTTCTATCACAACATTACCAATGCCTCTAATAGTAAGTGTCTTGCCTTTAGGAATATTAATTGAAATATTATTCTCTACATACACACCCTCTTTAAGTATAAGCAAAACATTATCCTTATCACTACCAAGTAATTCATTCAATTTAGACTGAATACTACTACTATTATCCATCACAACACTCGCATTTGAATCCATCACACCCACATCAGATACATCCGAATCTATAGAATAGACAGACACACAACCAAACAACACAACACAACACAAAATTTTTAGTAAAACTACATTAATTTTCATTAATCACTACCCCCCCAGAGTATAGTTTATCATTAAACTTATCAAAAAAAATGGCATATATTCGATGAAATATTTATAAATATATGAAACATGCCATAAACCTAATGTGTAAACTATTATATATAAAGACATCGATTATTCACACACATGCGGTTTTAATTTGAATTAGAAATTTTCACAGAATTAAAAGAACACCTTGAATGAAGACCACTATAATCACCTCTTTTAAAGAGATTATCCAAAGAAAATATACTGTTCAAATCTGTCTCATTTATGGAATTAAACGGAAGTTGATTGCTCAGAACCTCGTTATATTTATCAACTTGAATGAACCGACACTGAATAAAATCAGTCTTCTGACTATTCAATATTTTATAGTTTTCAATTTTCCCTGTTCCATTTATGAAGTTAACCTCATAATTAGTGGAATTTCTATTTTCGATTAATTCAATCATATATTTTCCCGATAAAGTCCGATTACTCAATAACGAAACATTCAAAGTTATATTAACCATATCACCAACCTTAGGATCAACAGCAGGAGTCATATTAATCCACAAAACAGGAGTATCCCGCTTCCAACCCACAGCATGACTATCAGAAGCATAAGAATACCAATATTCCTTAAAATATGTTGGTTCCTTATATTGCTGTTGAAAAAACTCAGCATAAACCGCTCTTTCAGGCATATTATACATAGGATCTATTCCAACAGTATGATTAATCTTAGCCTTACCATCTTTAAAAGGCACATTATCAATATTTTTATTATTTATACTTATATCATAATCACCATCCGAAATAGGAGTTTTTTCTCTCGTAGGACCTGTTACACTCAAATCGATTGTAACATTATCCCCCACATATGCATCATCATCATTTGTCGAAACACGATTTATAATCACATCATCCTTAATAATTTCAAATTCCTTATCAACTATCGTAAGAATAAGTGAAATTGATCCAGTAACAGCTGTAGCCAAACCAAATTTATAAGCGTTTCCAGGACCTGCAGGAGGTGCAGGAGGAGCTGGTGCAGGTACTCCACCAGGAGCAAGTAATGGTACAGGAAGTACAGCAGCAGGAGCAGCAAGATATGCAGAAATTGCACTAGCGATACCTAATACAATTGCAATCCCAGTAAGTACATACTCTGAAATAGTATAAATCTTTTTAGTTCCATTAATATGATATCCTGGATATTCTGTTGATATGTTTAAATTTTCATTATATGCAAGTATATCATCTAAATTAGTAGTGAATAGTAATCCATTTCCTTCAGTGAAATTCCTCATATCAGTAGATAATGAAACAGAAACATTCTTATTGGGGAAATATGCAGTGAAAGAATGATTATTTCTAACATAATTGGCAATATCCGTACTATTTGGCTGATAATAACATATCATAGACAAATTACTTAAATTAGATAAAGCATTCATTTTCTCAAAACACCCATAAATCCCAACTATATTACTACCATTCGCAAAATAATACGGTGAAAATCTAACATCATCACTCACATCAAGATCATGCCCATTAAAATAAAACACATTAATAAATGGAGTGAACAAATTTGCTGTGAAATTAGTGGAAGATAAATTAACATGTTGAACTGTACTAAAAACAGCACTACTAGTCTGATTAGCCCAATTACCAATAAAACTTGAATTCTTTATATCCAAAACAGGTGAAACAGACTCTGCAAAATTTTGTGAAATTCCAAGTGAATCCCTACTTAAAATCCTTGAAAAACTATTCCTTGAAGAATTACCTCCAAAAGATAATAATGAAGACTTCTTAGACTCACTACTATTTACAGGTGACTCTAATGCCAATAAAGCCCCACCTTTATTTAAAGCCATATTATTAGAAAAATTACAATTATTAATATGGGTAGCAGAATCAACAGTTAAAAGACCTCCACCATCACTATCATTACCTCTATTAAAACTAAGACCATCCAAACAAACATTAAGACCAGTATTAATAAACATTATCCGAGTCTTATACATAGCATCTAAAAATACTTTATCTGACTTATCATCCCACTTCTTAATAGTCACACTCTTATTAACAAAAATAGTATCAGTAACATTAAAATCAGACATTAAAACAACAGTCCCATTATCAGACACAGAATTTAAAGCATGATTAATGTTCTGCATAGGACAATTTGGAGAATTACCTAAATTACTATCATTCCCATCCTTACTAACATAAACATCCTTTATTGAATATTTAACTGATGTTGAAACAATTTGATTATCAACTTTGCAGGATATATTAAATAAGTCTGGAGTTGATGAATTGAAAATTGATTGTGCAGACCCATTAAATAACTCAGATTTTTCATTTGGGAATTCTACTGTTAATCCATCAGGAATGTGAACATCTTTAGGATCATGATAGTTACCCATATTATCATATGTTAAGGAAGCAAGTAGTTTGGATGGTTGGTTAGGAGAAATTAGGTTAGGATTTGCAGTGAATTTTAAAACCATCCAAGATGATATTTCTTTACTAACCTTACCTGAAATATAAGGATCATTATTATCCCCCCACCAATTAAAAGACAAATCAGTGCAGGTTCTCGCATCTTTAGATTCAGGAGCATTATTACTAAAGATACGATTATATTTAACATCACAATTAATGAATTCTACACCTATTCCACCCGCACACCCATCTGCAGTATTATTTACAATGTTACAACCAGTAACAGTAGTATTATATCCAACTTCAATTCCACCAGACGAACCACTAATACCATCACCAGTAATCGCATTATTATTGGTAATATTAGAATTTAATATTGCAGTTTGATATGCAAAAATTCCACCACCACAACGTGCAGTGTTATTATGAATACTTGAATTTACAATAGTTGTATTTCCGTATGTATATATTCCACCACCTTGAATCATCCCCCCCATTGCAGTGTTGTTGTAAATATCACATCCAATAATATTAACCCTATTATTACCATCATCATTAACCCAAATACCTCCACCGTTATTAGCTTTATTTCCAGTGATAGTACAATTTATAACATTAACACTACTACAAGATATACAAATACCACCACCATAATTATTTTCAAAATCTTTAATTAATAAACCTTCAATTGTAATATTCTCAACATTGGATATTCTAAAGCCACTCTCTCTAATTGAATTATTATCATTTCTTTCAATTATGGGGAGATTATTATTTGCGGCTCTAATTGTAATATTGCTTTTGTTTACATCAATGCCTCCAGCATATTTTCCACCATCTAACTCAATAACATCACCACTATTAGCATTATCAATAGCAGATTGAATAGAATCTCCAGAATGAAGACTTATACTCCTCTTTGACTTATTATTAAAGGGTAAATAATCATATATGCTGTTTATTCCATTACTTAAATTATTGATTAATTTGTCGGTGAGATTAGAGTCATTAAGGTTTGTTTCTCCCACAGCACTAATAGGAACAATACTAAAAAGCATTAAGCCTATCACAAATAATCCTTTTAAAATTTTCTTATTTTTTTTACTATTTGTCATACAAATTTCTCCTATAATATACATTATTATTTATAATAATATTTTATAATTGATAACCACAGAGAGTTTCTATTAACCTCATCAAAAATAGCATATTTTGATAAAGATTTTATAAATATATGAAACTCCCATGACTAACCTAATGTGCTGACAGTATATAAATGTGCCGATTATTCACACCCTCCCCTGTGGCTTTAATTTGGTATTAAGGACTTTTAACAGGTTTATATGGTATAAAGTGATAATTATGAACAATGAAATTAATCTTATCAGCAACAAATGTAGATGATATTAAAAAACACTGTGTATAAATATAAATGAATATTTTGATCAAATAGTAGACTGGGAAATCTTCAACCCAATACTGCCACAATCATATAAAAATAAGACATAAAAATGTGGAAAACCTGAATTTGATATTATTAGTTATATTTAAAACATTGATAATTCAAAAAACCTATGGTTTATCTGATCCTGAATTGAGAGAAAATCCTTCATGAGTAGAGTATCCTAATAGCTTATTGCACAATTCCATTCCAATGAAAAAAAATATTAATTTAATAAAATTTTAATAAAAAATTTTCAATTACCAAAAATCAAAGATTTGGTAATTTTCTTTAAATTCTTTTTTTTCAAGGAATGATGAGTTTTAACGAAATTATGAACGGTTTTATATAAATCTAAGCTTAATTGTAGCCATTTATACTTTTTTGGAGTAAGGATATTGTTTTTCTGGTTAATCTCTTGTTATCTTGCCTTAGATTTAAATTTTGACATTCAATTAGTGTTGTTGAAATGTCGTGATAGTTTTTTTCTTCAGGTTTTCCGTACACGATACTTTTTTCAACACTTTCTATTTCTGCCTTTTTACAGTTCTTTTATAACTTGTGCATATTTCAATTCTTCGAAAGGATCTTATAATTGGTTTTTGAAGTCTTCCATTCTTTTATTGTTGGGTGTGGTTGTATGGCTTCACTGTATTTGTTTAATAATGAGTGTTTATAGAATTCTCTTCCATCTGTGTACAAATAGGGGTAGATTGTTTCCATTTTATGACTTCTGATGTATTGTTTTTACGATTTCATACTGAGGATTTTTTGGGTCATATCCTCCAAGATGAGCTGCTAAAATATATCTTATTAATTATAAAATAAAGAAACAAACAACTAAACATGAAAAAATATTAACAATGACCCCATTCTCAAATCTTTAAAAAAAAATTTTTAAAAAATAAGAATAATAATAGAATAAATTTGAACTATTGTTATGACATGAGTATTTTTCTGCATAAATTCTTCATGTATAATGTTTTGATAATTTTTCATCAGCATCTCCTTTAGTGAAATTCCAGCTTATTTTACAATTATTTTCATTTC
>JAISTD010000158.1 GCA_031272765.1 Candidatus Methanovirga australis
AAATTGTAAATTATCGTATTATACTTTTCTTTTTTAATAAAAAGCATTGAACAAAGATTTAAAAATTCCATTTAATTGTAAATTATTTTTTATATTAATAATTAAATTATATTATAAATTTATATTTAAAAATTTAATTGTACAATAATTAAAAATAAAAAATAATAATATTAAATTAAAATAATCATGAAAAAATAGTTGGTGTTATTCCTTAATAATATTTGCTATTTCTTCCAATCTTTCTTTGATTCCAATCCAACTCTGATTTAAATTAATAGTTCTTATGAAAAAGATATTTTCCCCTATTTTATAATTGTAATCAATATCTTCATCAACAGTAGCATAAAGCAACATTCCAATTATTTCTCCATCAGGATGCTCCTTTTTAAAATCACTATTATTAACATAAGAAAATATTTGGTAAAGATTTGAAGAATCTAAACTCGATTTTCCATGAAAATTAGATAGAATATCTTTATAGAACTTAGTATCAATTATCAACTGATTATCTCCATATTCTAATACAATATCTGTCTTCATTTTTGGAAGATATTCCCTTCCCTTTTCTTCAGAATAGTTAATATCTAAATCCCATTTTACTTCTGGACTATGGACTTTAAACTCCCCAAATTCTTTTTTATAGAAATTAAGAATAAAATTTTCAAACAATTTAGCCATTTCTCTTTCATAATTTTCTATAAATTCTTTAAAGTGAATTTTTCCAGGTTTACTATCATTTGGAAGTTTAAACATGAAAACTAACCTACAAATATCTATAATAAGATTGTAGTGTTGGTTGTTCCTATTCCACATCAAATACTTAAAAATTTGTTTATTTAAAACAATAGAATCAACATCATCAAAAAGTGGTTTTAATTTCTTAAGATCTTTCTTTAAACCCTTATTCAAATCATTAAATCGTATTAAGTCGTCCATAGTAGTTTTAATTATCTGATTAAAGAGTACATTAATACTAAACTCATCATATTGACAATTTAATTTCTTATAAATCATTGTTCTTCTTTTAATACTGTTTGTAATGTTAATTTTTCCTTTAATGTTTGATGTATCCTGATTTTTAACGATATATTCTCTATAAAAACCTCTTCTAACAAGACTCTTTATTACTTTAATTAAAATCCTTGCAAAGAGATCATGAACATTTTCAAACTCTTCAGAATCAAGTAAAATATCTTTATTTATTTTAAGGTAACTATAAGCATAACTAAGCATGTAATAAATATTTTGAATAGGGATTTTAAGTTTATTCATTTCATTCATTTCATCATCCATTATCCTCAATCAGATGTTTAATTCTTTTTTCTGCTTCTTCCAGATTGTCAAACCAATATTCTCTTAAAAGGGGAGCTATTTCGTATTCTACAATAGATCCATATTGATTATTTACATCATCCACACAAAAATAGCTATGACCTATTTTAAATCCATCTCCTAAATCCTCATCATTAAGAATAAAATTATTTAAATCTTTAAATTTCCTAATAATTTCAATAGCTAAATCCTCATCGACTCCATTTCTAATTAGATATTTTTTGAATATATAATCGTTTTTATCATCTTCATCGAATAAAGGATTAACAGTGTAAAATACAAACCTTCTCCGTAAGGCATAATCAATAATAGCTAAACTTCTATCTGCAGTATTCATCATTCCAATAATATATAAATTCTCAGGAACATGAAATTTATCTTGACTCAGATTGTCTTTATCTACATCTTCATTATTAAAATCATCATTATCAGAAACATCATTATACGAATCCTCATCATTAGAATGGATATTAAAATCCTCAATATCAGAGTAAGTCAATTGAATAGCAAAATCTTTACATCTCTTATCTTCTTCAATGAGCATCATAACCTCGCCAAAGATTTTACTAATGTTTCCTCTATTAATTTCATCGATAATGAAAAAATACTCATGTTCAGGATTGTTGATAGCCTTCATGCAGAAATTATAGAAAACACCATTTTTTAGTTCAAACCCTTCTTTCGTTGGACGATAACCCAGAATAAAATCTTCATAAGAATAGCTTTGATGGAATTGGACAAATTCAACTCTATTTTCATCCTTTAAACCCATCATCGAATAAGCTAATCGTTTAGCTATGAATGTTTTACCAACACCAGGAGACCCTTGTAAAATAATGTTCTTTTTCCTTTTAATAAGTTTCACTAATTCATCATATTCCTTCTCTACAAAAACAACATCATTTAAGAAATCTTCTTTTGTGTAGTTAGACTTAGAATCATCTAAAATCATCTGGTCTGCATTATCAAAATTGGAGTCATCCTTAATTTTTTTATTATATCCTTCTTCTGATACTTTTTCCAAAAATTCAATATAATATTTATTTACAATAGAATTAGGTACTCCATTTCCTATTTTAGAATTGTATTCAGAAAATGTCTTATTTTCAACTGAATCTTTTTTACTTAAATTATTTTTTATTATTTTAACTTCTTCTGGAATATTATTTATATTAATGTCAAATAGTCTACTTCCAAACGAATCAAAATAAGCATTATCTAATTCCTCAATCGCATCAAATTTTTTAGATCCTATGAATCTTTGATAAGAAGGGGAATGATCTTGAATATTTTTAGATAAAAAATTTATAAAATCTGTTTTCTTTAAAAAATTTGTATAATGTGTATTTATAATTGCATTTGGAGTCCCATCTTGTTTATCATTATATTCCTGAAATGATTTGTCATTAACATTATTCTTATTTTTTAAATTTTTTTGTATTGAATCAATTTCAGTTGAAATATGATTAATATTAATATTAAATAGTTTCTTTTTAAATGAATCATAATATTTATTTTCAATTATATCTATCTTATTTTCAAGATTTTCAATTTTATATCCGAAATAAATCTGATAACCCTTTGAAGCATTTTTAAAAAACCAGTTTATAAATTCTGTTTTTATGTCTATTTCAGGAGATGCCATATTAAAAGATTCTTTATAATAATTATCACAATATTCCTTTTTTATTTTTTTCCATGTATCTAAATCAATTTCTTCTAATGTTGAACGATAATTCTTTTTATATTTAAATGATAAGTTTTTTCTTTTTATAGTAGTCCAATTGACTTTTCTAATCTGTTTATAACCTTCTTTGTTAAAGCTTGGATTCTGAGGATCATTTGGAGAAATATAATCACTATTAACTTCTCCAATACCTAAAATTTCATTTTTTTCTCCAGAAGCTATGATAATATCATGTTTATTAATATTTTTAGCAAAATCCCATATGACTTTAAGAAAAGAAGATGATTTTTGACCATTAGTATTAATTAAATATTTTTTAAGCTCTTCTCTACTACTAAAATCATTAAGATTCACATTGTCTAAACTAAATCCTATTCCTATGTATGAGTCTTTTTTAAAGGATTCCCATCTTTTTTCAAAAGCATCTTTATCATTTAAAGAATAGGGATAAATCCTCCAAATTTTCTTTTCATCTGAGTTATCAAAATCTACTTTATTGATTTTTTCATATTCTTCTTCTTTATTTATTTCATCCATAAAAACATCCATCCTACAAAATTTACAGAAAACATGGTTAAGTTAAATTTATTTTTCCTCATCTTACTGTTATAAGGCAGAAGATTTAGAACCATAGATATTGTTGTCAAGATTCATACATCCTAAAAAAGAGAGTTTCTATTAACCTATCAAAAACAAAGACTTTGTCTTCTAATTTTCTTATCAGAAAAAATAGCATATTTTGATAAGTATTTATAAATTAATGAAACTCACATAATTAACTAATG
>JAISTD010000201.1 GCA_031272765.1 Candidatus Methanovirga australis
GAAAAATGAAGAACAAATGTTGCTTGTTTAATATATTTTAAGACTTGTCCGTGATAATTTTTTAAAAGTATATCTGTAAAATAATTTAAATTTAAATATTCATTATAGTCCTTGATATATTTTTGTAAGTAATGGATGTTTTAAATAGATATAATATTGTTTTATTTTATCAAGGACTATATTCACAATTTTATTAGTGTACTTAAATTTTGATTTAAACACAGAACCATCCCCAAAAGAATAAAAATAGATTCTTTAGAACTTTTCGGCAAAACATCTCCATTCATTTCTAAATTAGTAGAAGATGGACCAGTTAAGAGTAAAAAGATATTTTTTGTGTAATCATATATTATTTTGCCAGTTAATCCCCAATTTTTATCGTAATGACATTTCATCTACAAGAACAAAGATTTTTTTGTCTATATGTATTAAACTTGTTTTATATATGAGTTCTAAGAGATGTTACACAATTATTTTTTGTTCAGAAAGCAGATTGTGCAACAAGCTCACACAATCAATAATTTAATTAATACTTTCGCTTGTTCTTTGTAATAAAAACATTTAAATATTATTTTAAAACATAATATTTACTGGAGATTTTATATTACATTTAAATCTTAAATTAATATGTTTTTGATAAATTCAATACTTGTTGTTGATAATTTAATATTTATTGATATTTAAAATCTCTAAAAAACTTTTGTAATTATAAAAAACTTTTGTAATTTATTATAGTAAATTATAATGATATTAAAAATTTAATTAATTTAATATTAGTTAATTATGGAAATATAAATTTATATTAAAATAAATTCATGAAAATAAATGTGGAAAAATCACGAATTAAATTAAATAAAAACTAAATGAAATTATTTAAGAAATATAAAAAGCAGTAGGTATGTTTATCATGAAAAAAATGACAATAATTGGTACGGTTCTTGTAATCTCTGTAATAGCTATAGGTATATTTGTGGCATTTTTCCCTGAGTCACATAATAAAAGTGTGGGTTCATTGGTTGTATCTATTTGGGCTTATGGTGGGGAGCCAAGTAGCCTTAATTCATTAGATGGATGGAATCTTGAACAAGAACCCTTAATATATTCTACATTGTTTAAAAGAAACCATAACCTTGGTTTAGTAAATGATTTAGGAGAAAAGTATAATATTAGTGATGATGGAAAAACTTATACTGTAGATATTAAAAGTGGTGTTAAATTCCATGATGGCTCTAATTTAACTGCTGATGATGTTGCATTTACATTTAATAAAGCCATTAATAGTAGATCAACCGCTGATCTTACAAATTTAAATGATACTACAGTTGTTAATAGTACAGAGGTTAAATTTATTTTAAATCAAGCTGATTCAACATTTTTATCTAAATTGACTATGTTAGGCATAGTTCCTAAAGACAAGTACAACAATGAAACTTTTGCAACTAATCCAATCGGTTCAGGACCATTTAAGTTCGTTCAATGGGATAAAGGTCAGCAAATCATATTAGAAAAAAATAATGATTACTATGGCAAAAAACCTAACTTTAATAAATTAACTGTAGTTTATCTTCAAGGTGAAGCTGCATTAGCAGCAGCTCAAAAAGGAGAAACAGATATTGTAGAAATACCAGCAGATCTTGTTAATAGAACAGTGAGTAATATGCATGTACAAAAATACTCTTCAGTAGATCCAAGAGGAATTATTCTTCCTACAGCACCAGACACTGGTGAAAAAACGAGTAATGGTGCGAGTATAGGTAATAATGTAACTTCTAACTTAGCTATTAGAAAAGCATTAAATTATGGAGTTAATAGGGATGAAATAATTAAAGGAGTATTTTATGGATATGCAACTAAAACTTATGATGGTGTTAGTACATTGTTACCATGGCATAATCCTGATTCAGCAATAAAAGATGGGGATGTTAATAAAGCAAAAGATATCTTAAATGCAGATGGATGGAGTGATACGGATGGTGATGGTATTGTTGAGAAAAATGGTTTAAAAGCAGAGTTTGATTTAGTATATTTAGCAAGTGACACTCAAAGACAAGGAATAGCTGTTGCAGTATCTGAACAAGCAAAGAAATTTGGTATTAAAATCAATCCTCAAGGAAAAAGTTGGAATGAACTTTCAAAAGTTAAATATTCTAATGGAGCGATTTTAGGTTATGGTTCACGAGATCCTGGACAATTAAAATTAGATTATTATAGTAACTTATCAGGTAAATCTAATGCTGCTTTATTAAATGATCCTGAAGTAGATTCTCATATTAATTCAGCTATTGTTGCAAAAAGTGAGGATACATCTTATTCTACATGGAAATCAGTAATATGGGATGGAACTACTGGAATTTCTCCACAAGGAGATGCTCCTTGGCTTTGGATTGCTTGTAAAGACTATGTCTATCTTGTAAAGAATAATTTGGATATTTCTCCAGGTACAGCAACTGTACCACCACATGGTGGAGATATATTTGGAAATATATATGATTGGAGATTAACTTAATTGTTAATTAAATATTTGTATAATGAGTTACTAAAATGTTGTTTATTAAATTTTTTGACATGGATTTTACAGTATTGTAGTTAATTGGTTTAATGAATATGTAGTTGTTCATATTACTGATGGTGAGAGTGTGGATTCAGTGACTGATGTGTTGTGAGTTTTAGTTGTTGGTTTTGTTAAAAGAGGATTTATTAACATTTTTTTATATGGTTTTAAAGAACTTTTCTAATTTTTTTTTATATTCTTCAAGACCATTTTCATTTATTATTAAGTAATCCGAATATGCTATTACATTAGCTATTCCAAAGTTAAGTTCACGTTCATCTCTTTTTTTGAATTTATTAAAATCATCACTATCATCATCTCGATTTCTCGTTTTCAATCGTTTAAAACGTGTTTTTGGACTTGCAAATATTGAAAGTAGTTTGAAATCATTGAATTGTTGTTTAATATAATTAACTTCTGATAAACTTCTAATACCTTCTATAATAAATAGTTTATTTCTATTTTCGTTTGTTATGATTTTTTTAACTATTAGTTTAGCCACAACTTTGTTCCCTTCTTCTTTTCTTAATTGTACAGCCATATCTCCAATGGAAATGTTTCTTTTTAAAGCTTCTTCTCTAACTACATCTCCCATATTGTATATTATACTATTATACTTTTTAGCTATTTGATGTATAAAACTTTTTCCAGAACCTGGTAAACCACAAACACCTATTACTTTCATTAAATTCACACTCACAATTTTTTTCTTGTTATAATCATTTATTTAAGATATACATTAAAAATTTTTTATTAAAAAATTATTCTTAAATTGTTTAATTTTCAATTTAAGGATTATTATCACTTTTTAAAAATTTAATAAAATTGTACTGTTAATAAAATAAAATTGTACTGTTAATAAAATTCAGTAAAATACTAAATATATATTATTTAATAACAATTCTTTCATTTTGATATCTATTGGAATTTATCATTTAATTTTTAATTATTGTCAACTCCATATAATGTATTAAAATGTCCCTATTAACTTTTATAATTATTATAAATTGATTATATATTTATTAAAAATGTTGCTAAATCTTTATTTAATTTCCTGAATTTAAATTTAAATTATTGATTAATTATTTAAAATTTAATAAATCAATTTGTATTTTAAATATTATATTTTAGATAACTTATAAACAATGTATAAATAGTATAAGTTACTATCAATAAATATTTATATTATTTTAAAGTAATTATCAATTATTCATAATATCTTTTATGAATATTAAAGTGAGTTGCCTGAGAATAGTATTAACATATGATGATTATTAATTAGTCCCATTAGCTATTGTTCAGGTTTTAGTTATATTTAGGTGATTTAGTGAAAGCTATTGGGATTTGCGATACTACTTTTGCCCGTTTTGATATGGGAGCCTCAGCTATTGACGAACTTAAAAGAAATGCCACAGATTTGAAAATTATTAGACGGACTGTTCCAGGAATTAAAGACCTTCCTGTGGCTTCTAAAAAATTAATTGAAGAAGAAGGTTGTGAAATTGTAATGGCTCTTGGAATGCCAGGACCAAAGACTAAAGATAAAATGTGTGCTCATGAAGCATCTACTGGACTTATAAATGCTCAATTAATGACTAACACTCATATATTGGAGGTTTTTGTCCATGAAGATGAAGAAAATGATGATAAAGAGTTGAAAATTCTAGCAGAAAGTAGAGCAAGAGATCATGCTCAGAATCTTATAAAAATGCTGTTTAAACCAAAATTATTTGCTCGAGAAGCAGGACAGGGAAAAAGAGAAGGTAAAGATGATGTATTACCTTTATGATTGAGATATTTAATTTTTTTAATAGCTAACTTTTAATATTATGTTCAATTTATAGTTTTACTTAAATTTAAGCATTATTAAATTAAATTTAAGCATCATTAAATCTAAAAATATCCATGATACTTTAATATCTAATTTCACTTAATATATGATGAGACTCTAAATATGTGGGGTCTTTAATAAACATCTAAAGGATTTTAATAAATATTTTAATATTTTTTTAAAATTTAAGATGTGTCTATAAGGTTTATCTATGAACAAGAATGTAATCTCTCCAAAAAATAATGATGATGTTGTTGAAGATACAGTAGGAGTTTTTGTTGTTGTTCCAGCTTTTAATGAAGAAAAGACTGTAGGTTCGATTGTGGAAGAATTAGCAAAAAGGGGATATAAGATAGCTATTGTTGATGATGGCTCTGTTGATAGGACCTATGAGATAGTTAAAGAATCTAAATCAAAGTATCCTGATTATATATTCATTCTCCGCCATCCAATAAACAGAGGATTAGGAGCTGCTTTAAAAACAGGAATGACTTTTTCTCTTCTTAAAGGAGCCGATTATGTTGTTACTTTTGATGCTGATGGTCAACATGCTTTTGAAGATGTAAAAAATGTCTGTCTTCCTTTAAAACTCGGTAATGCTCAAGTTGTTCTTGGTGCAAGACCTTTTGAAGATATGCCAATAACCAAAAGGTTTGCAAATAATATGATGAATTTTGTGACTTTTATTTTTTACAAACTTAAAGTTAAAGATTCTCAGTCAGGTTTAAGAGCTTTTAAATCTGAAGTTATACCAAAACTTAATATTTTATCTCGTGGTTATGGTGTTTCATCAGAATTCATTAAAGAAATTCA
>JAISTD010000039.1 GCA_031272765.1 Candidatus Methanovirga australis
GCATTACTCGGAACAGCTGATTCAATGAACTTCGGTGCAACTGGTGAGATTTTACCTACCATTCTTGAAGCATTAGAAAAAAGATCTAAATAAATCTTTTTTCTTATTTTATTTTTTTATTTTTTAGATTCTTTAAATTACTATAAACCATTTATTAATTTATACTAAAGTTCTTCTATATAAACAATCTTAAACTCAACAAATGGAAATAATATGAATTAAATAAATATTTGAAAAAATGGATACATTAATAGGTGTTAACTTGATCGATAAAATATTAGATAAAATTTATCGAGGCAAAGAGCTTAATAAAGATGAAATCACTCAGCTTTTTGAAATAAGAGATGAAGAAGAATTTAAAAAGTTACTTAACACAGCCTCAAATATAAGAAATTCAATATCTGATGATATTAAATTGACATCTACCATTCATCTCACAAATATTTGTAAAGTAACTCCAAAATGTAAATACTGTGGTTTTGCTTCAAATACATCTAAAGAAGGTTACTACAATGGATTCTATAAAAAAAATGATGAAATTCTAAAAATAGCCGAATTTGTAGATAAAACTAAAATACCAAGAATTAGCTGTTCTGGAGCTCACGGATACAATGGTCGCCAAGCTATTGAGGCTGCTAAGATCGTTAAAGGTAAAACATCCTTGGAATTACTGGTGAATGTTGGAACGGATTTGACACCATCAGCTATTAAAGAACTTGCAAAGTATAACACAGATACTATTTGTTGTAATCTTGAAACAATTAATGAGGAACTATTTAATAAATTAAAACCTGGAGAACAACTTAAAGATAGAATTAAAGTTTGTGAAATGGTTTGTGAAGAAGGAATTGAACTTTCTTCAGGTTTACTCATAGGTATTGGAGAATCATATGAAGACAGAGTAGATCATCTATTATTCCTTAAAAGATTTAAAACACTTGGTGAAATTCCAATAATGGGATTCAATCCATACAAAGGAACACCAATGGAAAACCATCCTAAGTGTTCTATTGAAGAACAAATGAAAACAATAGCTATTACAAGAATTCTTTATCCAACAATAAGAATAACCGTTCCAACACCAACAATAGGTCCTAAAAATGTAGAATACTCTCTATTGGCTGGAGCTAACAATTTAGCAACTGTTATCCCTCAAAATTATCCTTTAGACATTAAAGGTGTAGGTAATCCTTCTTATGGGAATCTTGAGGATGTTTTAACCATTGTTGCTGACTTAGGTCTTAAAGTAGGATCTAAATATTAATTTTATTTACAACAACCAATAACTTATTTTTTAAATATGGTTTCATAGGTATTTTACGATTTATTTTTTCATATTATTTTTAAATAAAAATTTTTATTAATTACAAAATGAAAAATTAAACCTACTAAAAAAATCAACAATAAGCTTAAAACACAAATTTTGGAACATTAAAACAACAAACTATTTTATAAATCAATTTTAGCAATCGTGCTGTTACAATGAACATTACTGAAAAAATATTATCTAATAAGTATGGGAAAAAAGTAAACCCTGGAGAAATTATAGAAATGGATGTAGATTTAGTCATGTCTCATGATGGAACATCACCCCCAGCCATTAAAGTTTTCGAAAAGATAGCTGAAAATGTTTGGGACAATTCAAAGATAGTGATTGTTTTTGACCACACCGTTCCACCGAATACAATTGGATCTGCTGAATTTCACAAAGTTGCAAGGGAATTCAGATGGAAACAAAAGTTAAAACATTTTTATCATCATGGTGAAGGTATTTGTCATCAAGTATTACCTGAAAAAGGACTTGTCGAGCCAGGCAAAATAATTGTTGGAGCAGATTCTCATACATGTACTTACGGGGCTTTTGGTGCATTTTCAACAGGAATGGGATCAACAGATATTGCTATGGTTTATGCAACTGGTAAAAGCTGGTTTATGGTTCCAGAAGCATTTAAAATTAATGTTACTGGAGAATTATCTGATAATATTACTGCAAAAGACATAATTCTAAATATTATCGGATATATTGGTTCTGATGGTGCAAGTTATAGATCAGTTGAGTTTTTTGGAGACACTATAGATAAAATGAGTGTTTCACAGAGAATGACCATTACAAATATGGTTATTGAAATGGGAGCAAAAAATGGGGTCATAGAACCAAACAAACAGACTATTGATTATCTAAAACAAAGAACTGGTAAAAACAACTTTAATATATTTAAACCTGATAGTGACAGCAATTATGAAAAAGAGTTCTTATTCGATATAAGTGATATGGAACCACAAATAGCCTGTCCAAATAATGTTGATAATGTTAAGCCAATATCAAAAGTTGAAGGGGTGGCAATTGATCAAGGATTTATTGGATCCTGTACTAATGGAAGGTTAGAGGATTTAAAATTAGCTGCGGATATTTTAAGAAACAAAAAAGTCCATGAAGATGTTAGATTGATAATTTCTCCTGCATCAGCTGAAATATACAAATCTGCTATTGAAAAAGGTTATATACAAATTTTTATAGAATCAGGTGCTATTGTGTGCAATCCTGGCTGTGGCCCTTGTTTAGGAGGGCATATGGGAGTTTTATCCAAAGGAGAAACTGCCATTGCCACTACCAATCGTAATTTTAAGGGAAGAATGGGGGATCCTAAATCTCATATTTATCTATCCAACTCTAAAATAGTTGCAAATTCAGCTATCAAAGGTTTTATTTCACAACCATAAATAAGAATATTTTATTCAAAAATTATTAATAATTTATCTAAGTTTATTAATCTATTATATTTTTATTAAATTTTAAAAAAGTTATAATAATACACTGCTGTCAAGCTAAGAAATATTATTTGTAAAGAAGTTAGTGTGTAATTTTATTTTGTTAATTATTCTTATTTTAAGTATTTAAACTTTTATATTGGTTATTATAGTATTTTAAGTTTAATTTAATACTTATTATGTATTATATTTTTATTATTTGATTTATTTTATTTTTTTACTGGTAGTGAGTAGATTTTTTAATCTGTATATTGTTTGCCTTGTTAATCCAGTTTCTTCCGATAATTCGTTTATATTTTTGTTTTTTAAGTTAAATAATATATAAAGGATTGATCCTAATGGTGCTTGACTGCTTTGAAATATTGTATTTGTAAAATCACTAAAATTTGCATTACAGTCTTTGCATTGATATCGATGTATTCTTCCTTGAGGACCTCTTTTTTCAACATTAAATGAAATGGCATTCAGGACAATATACTCCATCTGACCATCTGATTTTTCTAAATATTTCTATAGAATGTTTTTCATCTGGAAGATTTAAGTTAGGAGATTTATTTTTGTTCATATTATTCATTTATTATACTTTTTATCATATAAATATATATACTATACACACTAATAATCATACATAAGAGGTTTTTATAAAATTAGAAAAAAATCTATATAACTTAAAAAAAAAAGGTTTAAAATATGATATCTAATGTATTATTAAGAATTTACAAGTTTATTTATATATATTAAAAGTGATGAAGCCGTAAAAAATGGTAGAATGCATGAAAAAGATTTTACCCATGAAAGTTCTTTGAATTTTGTAAATTTAATCCTTATTCATTTAAATAAGCATGGATTAACTAATCACATGGAATTAAGGAATTTTTTCAAAAAAATTAAAAAATTAAAGGTTACAAAACAAGCATTTTCCCAATCAAAAGAAAAATTAAAACCCGAAGCATTTAAAAACCTTAATAACCAACTTTTAAAGCGATTTTACAGTAGTAAAGATGTTAAAAAATTTAAAAAACATGTTATTATTTCTGGTGATGGCAGTAAATCAGTTTTACCAAACCATAAATCTTTAGGAAAGGTATTTGGAGGCATTGTCAATAAATTTAAAGAATTAACTTCAGTAGCTGTTAATTTAACCACTCTCCATGATTGTTTAAATGATATGACATTAGATTTGGAATTAGACAAATATAAAACAAGTGAACAAGAGTTAATGTATCGAAATATGGATAATATATTGAGTCTAGAATTTATAAAAGGTCTTAAAAAGATATTTATCTATGACAGAGGATTTCCATCCTTAAAATTTTTCAATTATTTAATTGAAGAAAATGAAAAATTTATATTTAGAATAAAAAAAAGTGCATATAAAAAAGAAAAAAGAGGAATGACGACTAATGATGAGTTTATAGACATAAAATTAGAAAAAAATCGCCTTAACCCTATAAAAAACGAAAATTTAAAAGAAAAACTCTTAAAAATAGGTAAATTAAACTTAAGAATAACAAAAATAACTTTAGAATCAGGAGAAGAAGAACATTTAATAAGTAATTTAGACCAGGAAACTTTTACTTATCAAGATTTAAAAGAATTATATAACTTAAGATGGGGAATAGAAGTATCATATGATGTATTAAAGAATTTAATGAGAATAGAAAATGTAAGTGGATACTCCGAAATAGCAGTCAAACAAGATTATTACTCTCAAATATTAGTTTATAATATAGTAAATGAACTAAAAAACATCGCACAAAAAATATTTAATCAAAATAATTATAATACAACAAATATAAATAATATAAAGAAAAAAATCAACTTTAACATAGTTTTAGGAATTATAAAAGAAGATTTAATAGAAATAATGATATTAAAAAGTATAAAACTACAAAAAAAGAAATTATTAGAACTTATAGAAGAAATATCCAAAGAATACACAGAAACAAGCACAAAAAAACAAGTAAGAAAACCAAAAAGTGTATATTCAGCAAAATTTAGGTCTAATAATAGAAATAGTTTTTAAAATTATAAATTTAAAGAAAACAAGTCTAAATATAAAAATAAATATAAAATAAAAGAATTTAAAATAAATTTCTTAAATTGACAGCAGTGTATAATAATATCTTTTTTAATTAAAATTACAATCAATTTTAATATTACAATCAAACTTTAAGAATAATTTTCTGTAAAAATTTTTAATAAAAATGTTATAAAAAGTTTGATATATGGTATTATGTCAGTCTAACAATTATTTTTACAGAAAAAATAATACAGTGCAAGTATTTAAATTGAAAGTAGACCAACTCATTTTTCATGAAACACTATTGTTGGACAGATTCATAAACTATAAAAAAAAAATTATTAAAATTGAAAAATTTTATCTCGCTATCTATAAAAATATAGTTATAATAATTTCTTTAAATGTAAGTGTTATACTAATGTGTTCTTAGTACACATACCAACCATTAGCTCATCCTAAAAAAATATGCTTATCAAAGTTATATTGACTATTAATTTGCAAAAAATATTTTTTATTTATTTCTACATATTATAGTAAATATAGCATAATTTTAATCAATTATTGATTAGCAAACTTAATTTTTTAAAAATTAACTATTAGCTTGTTTATTTTATGATTTAACTCAAATAAATACAGGAAAATAAATTCAACAAACAAAAGTCAGATAAATTTATGTGTCATTAGTACACTTCACTATATAAATTTTTCTATTTAGTTTAAGAGACTATATTATATATAATACTAAAATTAATGTGTAATTAATACACATGGTGAAGTTATGCCAAAACATATTGTCTCTGGTTTAAAATATTTAGCTACAATAGAATTGAAGAAAAAAGGTTTAACTCAACAAAAAATAGCTGAGGAACTGGGAATTGATCGTTCTACTGTTTCACATTATCTAAACGGTAGAAATCTCTCATGGAATTCTATTGATGTTGCTAAAACTATGACCCAATTGTGTCCTAAAGATTTTCTAATTTTGACTAATGTATTAGTTAAAAATGCTAAGAAAACCCAAAAAATTATTTCAATATGTCAAAGCAAAGAATTTAAAGCTGATGTTTTAGATTCTTGTATTGGCTGTGGTTTATGTGTAGATTTATGCTTAATGGAAGCTGTTAGTATAAAATCTTTAAAAGCTAACATTAGTCCCATTAAATGTTGTGGTTGCCTAATATGTCAAGAAGGTTGCCCAACTAATTCAATTAAAATTTTGGAGGTAAATAATGATCGCGAATACCAAAGAAGTTAATGATAAAAATTTTAACATTAAAAGATCAGCAGAAGAAATAAGAAATTTATCATTCAAAGATCATGTATGTATCGGTTGTGGGATTTGTGAATCAACTTGCCCAGTATCAGCTATCACCTTAGATGATGTTGGTGCAATTGTAAGAACAAATAGTTCAAACCCAAAACTATTAATAAACGAAGACAAATGTGTTCTTTGTGGTATGTGTAGTGGAGTTTGTCCTGCAGATGCTTTAACTTTCTCTATTGATAATCAACCAATTTCAAAAATTGATTCCTATCCTAAATATGAATCTTATGCTGAAATTGATGATGATAAATGTATTTACTGTCAAAAATGTGAAATTGCGTGTCCAAGAGAAGCTATTACAATAGCCAGATCCTTACCAGATAGATCTAAGTTAGTTACTGGTGAAATCGAGGTTAATGAAGAAACTTGTGTTTACTGTGGAATATGTGAAGAAATGTGTCCTGCAGACGCCATTGATGTTGATAGAACTCCTGAAGCAGAATCTATAAATGTTAATAAAGATAAATGTGTATACTGTTTGGTATGTAAAAAATCATGTCCAGTTACAGCTATTAAAGCCGCATGTAGAATATGTTCTTATGGAGACTATGATATTAACATGGAAGACGCTGTGACTAAAGGAAGCTCATTTATTGATGATGAACTTTGTATTAAATGCGGTTGGTGTGAAGGAGTTTGCCCTACTGATGCTGCAAAAGTTAAAAAACCATTTGAAGGAACATTAACAATTCATCAAGATACATGTACTGTTTGTGGAACTTGTGTAGACATTTGTCCCTGTGATGTTTTATCTTTCCCAAAGCCTTCTAAAGGTGGAGAAATTGTTAATAATGTTGCTAAAGATGAGCAATATTGTATCAAATGTGGTGCATGTGCCAAAGCGTGTCCTGTTGAAGCAATTGAAGTGCAAATAACAAATGTTGATTACACTCCAACAAAATCCAAATCTTGGATTGCAAAATTCGAAGCTTTAAAAAATTAGGTGATTATATGGAACTTAAAGTAAATCAAGATAACTGTCTTGGATGTGGAGTATGTGTTGTTGCATGTCCTGTTAATGTATCTATTAGCCCAGAAGTTTCTGGAGGACATGGATCTTTAAAGGAAGATGTAATAATGATGGTTGAAAATGGCTTTATAAAACTCTTCAACGAAGATAAATGTGAAAAATGTGGAACATGCCAAATGTTTTGTCCTGTTGACGCTATATGGTTAGAATAGAGGTGTTAAAAATGACATATGTTAATAAACCAAGTGTACCTAATGTAGTTAAGTTTGATGAACCAACAGCAACAAAAAGAGATAAATTAAGTGTTATGTTAAATACTGGAAGTGATATTTATCAAGGAGCCTGTAAAAAAAGAGGATCTACACTAAAAGATGAATATCGTCATGTGTCTGGTACCGCATATATGGATCCTAAAGACATGGCTAAGTTAGGGGTTAAAAACTGGGATACAGCTATTGTGAAAACTGATTGGGGAGAAGTAGTTGTTTATGTGGCTCATTCAAGAGATGCGCCCCACGAAGGTCAAATTTTCATATGTAAAGGTCCTTGGGCTAATGTTGTTGTAAGTCCTGAAACCTACTGTTGTTGCGATCCTACATATAAAGGTGTGCCAGCGACTATTGAAAAAAGTGATGAACAGCCTTTACTAATGGCTGATTTAATGGCAGAAGTTTACAAAAAATATAGTGATAATGAAACTTCTACAGGTAATAGATTAGTTAAACTACCTAATAACAATGCAAGTAATTATAGGAGCTGAAACTATGGCATATGAAAAACCAATTACTGATTACGATTACAAAGTAGAGAACTGTACTTGTGCTTTTTGTGGTTGCAACTGTGATGACTTAGTCTACTTAGTAAAAGGTGGAGAAATAAAAGGTGAATTAAAAGATGGTATTGTAGTTAACGGATATGTTGATGGTGGACATGTTGTAGGTGTAAGACACGCATGTCGTTTAGGTGCAAGTAAAATCATGGAAGATATGGACCAAAGATTGCTTGTTCCAATGGTTCGTGACGAAAATGGTAACCTTGTCGAAACTGACTGGGATACAGCATTAGATAAAGCTGCAGAACTTATAGCTAATGCAGTGAGACCTGTATTCTATGGATGGAGTGAAACTTCAATTGAAACAATGCACTATGGTTTAGAACTTGGAGAGCTTGTTGGAGCTGTATTAGATAACCAAGCAACAATTTGTCACGGTCCTTCACTTCAAGCAGTTCAAAATGCAGGATATCCTGTTATGACCTTAGGTGAAGTTAAAAATCGTGCAGATATGATTGTTTATACTGGTAACAATGCAATGAACTCTCATCCAAGACATTTAGGAAGATATTCAACATTCCCAAGAGGATATTTCCGTAAAAGAGGAAGATTTGATAGAACCGTTGTTACAATGGATCCAAGATATACTGATACTGCGAAAATGTCAGATATATGGGTTGGATTTGAACAAAACGGAGATTATGAATTTTATAATGCTATGAGAGCTGTTTTAAGAGGTAAAAAACTTGAAAAAGACATCATATCAGGAATTCCTAAAGAAGATATTGAAAATTTAGTAGAAGAGATGAAAAAAGCACAATTTGGAGCTTTGTTTTTTGGATTAGGTTTAACCCACACATTATCTAAACAAAGAAATATTGATATAGCTATTAACTTAGTTCAAGATCTTAACAAATTCTCTAAATGGAACCTTATACCAATGAGAGGACATTTCAATGTTAATGGATTTAATATTTTCATGGCATTTGAACAAGGTTTCCCTTATGGAGTTGATTTCGCAAGAGGTTACCCTCGATATATGAATGGTGAAACTAATACCATTGATTTACTGACAAGAGAAGAGCCAGATGTTTTTATGGTAATAGCTGCGGACCCTGGTGCTCATTTCCCATCTGGTGCTAATAGGCACTTAGCAAATATTCCTGTTATTCAAATAGATATTCACTGGGGACCATCTACAGAGTTAGCAGATGTTGTTCTACCAGGATCATTTATAGCTGTTGAAGCTGCAGGAACAAGTTATAGAATGGATGGTGTTCCAATATATATGAAACAAGCTATAAGCAGACCAGAGACTGCCAGAGATGACGAATGGATTGTTAATGAGCTATTAAAGAGAGTTCAAAGAATAAAAGGTATAAAGCCAAAAGTAGCGGGCAAATAAGGTGATTTTGATGGAATACATATTAAAAAATGGTATTGTTTATGACCCTACCAATGATGTAGAAGGAGAAAAGAAAGATGTCATGTTTAAAGATGGTAAAATCGTTGACGATGTCTCTCCTAATGCGAAAGAGATAGATGTGACTGATAAATTAGTTATGGCTGCTGGTGTAGATCCTCATTCACATATAGCTGGACCTAAATTAGTCGTAGGTCGCCTATATAGACCAGAAGACTCAAGAAGAGGAATTGTACCTAAAAAAGGTGTAACTCGTGCTGAAACTGGATTTTCCATACCAAGTTGTCCTGCAACAGGATATAGATATTCAAGAATGGGATATGGTACTGTTGTTGAAGCAGCAATGCCTCCTTTAGAAGCAAAACATACACATGAAGAAATCAATACTATTCCAAACTTAGATATAGCCCCTTTACCATTATTTGGTAATAATTGGTTTACAATGGAGTATGCAAAAGAAGGTAAGATTGATGATTTAGCTGCATTCGTATCATACTGGCTAAAATTAGTTAAAGGATATGGTATTAAATTAGTTAACCCATGTGGTGGAGAAGCATGGGGTTGGGGTATGAATGTACATGGAATTGACGATCCTGCTCCTTACTTTGATGTAACAGCAAGAGAAGTAATCACAGCTTTAGCTAAAGCAAATGAAAAATTAGCTCTCCCACACTCCATACACCTTCATCCAAATGATTTAGGTCATCCAGGCAACTATGGAACAACTGTAGAATCCATGAAAATTGTGAAAGGAATTTCCAAAAATTCCCCTGTAAGAAACCAAACAGTTCACATGACACATATACAATATCACTCATATGCAGGAACTAACTGGAGAGATTTTGAATCAGCTGCATCAGATGTTGCTAAATTTATCAATGATAACGATTACATTACTTGTGATGTAGGACAAATCACCTTAGATGAAACCACAACAATGACTGCTGATGGACCAATGGAATTCGATCTTCATCAATTAAACGGCTTGAAATGGGCTAATAAGGATATTGAGTTAGAAACTGCTTCAGGGATAGTTCCATTTATATATTCTGGAAGAAATAGTGTTCATTCAGTACAATGGGCTATTGGACTTGAAATGTTCTTACTTGTTCATAATCCATGGCAAATATTTTTAACTACTGACAGTCCTAATGCTGGACCGTTTATAAGATACCCAAGAGTCATATCTTGGTTAATGAGTAATAAAAGAAGAACTGAAATGATTGAAAACAGAGAAGTTCACAAAGCTGTAGAAAAAAAATCTACGTTAGCGACAATTGATCGTGAATATGATTTCAATGAAATAGCAACCATATCAAGAGCAGCACCAGCTAAAGCATATGGTTTCACAGACAGAGGTCATTTAGGTATTGGTGCAAATGCTGACATAGCTGTTTACGACATAAAACCTAATGATATAGATCCATCCGCTGAACATGAAGCTATTGAAAAAGGATTTGGAAATGCTACTTACATGTTTAAAGATGGTAAAATGTTGGTTAAAGATGGAGAAATAGTTGATATTGTACCAAGTCGAACTTTATGGACTAATGTAAGTGGTTTGGAAGCAGAAGAAGAGGCAATTGTAGAAAAAATAATGCCTTCATTCAATAAATACTATACAATTAAGTTTGAAAACTATAAGGTTCATGACCACTTTGTACCTAATCCAATTGCAGTTAATGTTCAAGCTGGTAAAGCAGGTAAATAAGGAGTTGTGTTATAAATGAAAATTGTAACTTTTAATCAAAAAGAAACTTCACAAATAGCACTTGAGTTTGATGAACTTATTCCAGATAAAATTTATCAATGGGAGAAAAAAGATTTTGAAAAATATGAAATACCTATAGGAAACTCAAGATTCCCATTAAGAAATTATTTCGATGTGGATGTTGAAGGATCAGCTGAATCTCCAGCAGATGTTAAGATAATAATTAACGGTGACTTAACAAGAGTTAAATACATTGGATCTGCTATGAGTGCTGGAGAAATTGTTGCTAACAGTAGTGTTGATCTTCACTGTGGTAGTGAAATGTCTGGTGGAGAAATCGTAGTTAATGGAGATGCAGAAAGTTATGCTGGCAGAGAAATGACTGGCGGTATATTAACCATAAAAGGAAATACTCGTGAATTCTGTGGTGCATCATACATTGGTGATTGGAGAGGAATGACAGGTGGAACCATAATGGTTCATGGTAATGCTGGTAAACAGCTGGGTGAATGTTTAACTGGGGGAGAAATTTATGTCCGTGGAGACTGTGATATTCTTGCAGGTATTCACATGACAAAAGGATACATACAAATTGATGGAGATGTTACCCGTTGGCCAGGAGGTCAAATGCAAGGGGGAAACATTGTAATCAATGGAAAACTTGCAAGATTACTCGAAGGATTTGTAGATCCTGAAATTGTTATAAATCCTGAAATATCTGGTAAACAACTTAATGGCAAATACATTAAGTACACTGGAGATATTGCAAGAAATGGTAAAGGAAATCTTTACTTAGATGCAGAGAAGAATAGGAACTTCCTTTAATGGAATTTCCTCTAAACTTTTTCTCTAACCCTTTCCTATTTTTTATTTTTTATTAATTATTAAAATAAAGATATAATATAAAAAGTGAATAAAATTGAATAAAAGTTAGATTAAATAAAAAATTTATAAAAAATAAAAGATAAAGAGGAATTATAAACAACTCCTATACATTAATTTAAGATTACATATTAATTTTAAGAATTAAGAGCTTAAAAAATTTCTAAAAGAATATACAATAAAAACATTTTTTAAAACTAAAATCGACCTTTAAGGAAAATGAGAGCTATGAAAGAAAAAGAAATTACTTTAAATCCTGATGAAACCTTAGAATATATAAAAAAAAATGTTAAAAAACATGACACCTTAGAACTATCATATAATAGAGTTTATGCTCCAGGAGATGTTTTAGATATCAATATTGAAGAAGATTGGGGATATGAAGCTTTAATAGTCTCTCTTCGTCTGAATGGAGAGCTTGTTAATGATGTTGTAAGAGTCAATATGGAAAATATTAAAAATGATCTTTTAGAAGTTAGACATGTGCAAGATGATAGTGATATTACAATTACTGTTGAATAACTCTGTTTAAGTATGCTAATCAATTGAAAATACTGATAATAAAAATATTGCATCTTTATTTAATTAATCGTGCATTTGATTTTAATAATGAAAGTTTTAATTTAATTTATTATGGAATTTTATTTAAAGTTTCAACTGAAGTATTAGTTGAAATTTAATCAAACTTTTTAAAAGTTTGGATGTGGGTTTATGGTAAAGGAAATGAAAATGAATTGTGATTTAGCTATTGAATACATTATGGATAATGTAAAAGAAAATGACACCTTAGAACTATCATATAATAGAGTTTTTACTCCAGGAGAAGTTTTAAATATTGATAAAACTCATTATCACGGGAAAAAAGGGGCAAAAGTACTTATACATGTATTAGAAGGTACCTCCAGCTCTACTGTTGAAGTTGATCTTGAAGAAATTAAATACGACTTAATAGAAGTTAATCATATACCAAAAAATAGGGAAGAAGTAATAATATCAATAGACAAATGTGAGGTTGAATAAACTAAACAAGTGTTAATTGTAACTATCTAATTCAATGTTTCCATATTAGAAAACTTTTCTAAACCTTCAACAGCTTTAATTTTAATATCAATATTTTCTTCTTTAATAGCTGCAATCGTGTTTAATCCACTTCCAGCCACAATTGCAAAATTATATGCATCTATTTTCGTGTTATAAACTATTTCTCGTGGTTTTCCTACTTTATAAACAGGGATTCCAATGCCACCGATAAGAGATAGTAAATTTTGTGTATCTTCTCTTGCAACTACAGGGATTTCTTTAACTGAGGATAATAACCTTTTATAACCTTTTTTATTATGACTGACTGAAGTTAAATCTTTGAATATGTATATTAAATGGGGATCAAGAGATGAACCATCATAAGCAATTAGTTCTATAAATTGGGGATTAGGTTTGATCTCTAAAAGCCCACCATACTTAGGGGTTGATAATATTCCATTGTTAACTAAAATTCCATCAAGAGATAAACTACAAATTGTAGCTATTCCAATTTCATTGTAATCTCCAACATCATTGACTAGTTTATAGTATGGACTAACATACTCTGACAAATTTTTATATGTACTATGCATTACCTCAATTGATCTATCAAGATCCTCTTTTTTTATTATTGATACATTAGTTATAAGATTTCCATTATGAGTCTCAACATCAAAATCTACTCCTTCAAACAAATTCCAAGCCTTTGAAAGTATGAATTGTACTTTGTTACTAATTCTATAATTTCCTTGTTTCAATACATTTTTTGGATTTGTTATTGGGTTCAAGTTCTCATATTTAAGTATTTCTTCCCCTATTTTTATATTAACATCATATCCTCCTTCATACACTAAACATAGCGGAGTTACACCCCCAATAACTGTTAATCCAAACATTCCTTCAGTGACTGGAACACCTAAAACATCCTCATTGTTTTCTCCTATATTTAAAACTCCATCAATACCAATTTTTTTTAATTTCTCCAAAACACTTAATGTTTTTTCTCTTGAAGAAACAGGAACCATATTAAAAATTGCTGGAATATTTCCTGTCCCAGTTTCCAAAACATCTCCTACTGATGTCATTTTATTGGTTGTAAAAGCTCCTAAAGGTGTTATAGATGTATTTTTAAAGGATATTAAATGATTAAACTGTTTTGGCATATAATCTTCTACTTCTAGAAGACCACTATATACTGGTTGTGAAATAACACCATTAGATAAAAGAACACCATTAATCGTTGTTGCACAAACCGTGTTGATTTTAATTAATTCTCTATCTCCAATTTTTTCTTTTTGACAATCCATGTATGGACTAATAGCCAATCCTGCCTGAAAACCTCTTTTTATGAGGTTTAATAATCTTTCTTGATAATTAAAACTTGAGGTACATGTTATAATATTTCCATCACCATTTTCAAAATCAAAGAAAGAATGATAAATCAATTCTTCGGATCTCGAAAATATAAAATCTACTTGATCATAAATTAGGGCATTATTTAATTCTTCTTTTCCCAAGTTAGTTATAACTCTACCAAAGTTACCTTTACGCTCAGTGAACCCTCTTTCATCTAATATCTTAAGATGATATCTAACAGCCCGTTCTCCAATATCAAAGCCTCTATATTGCAATTCTTTAGCTATTTTTTTAGAACCTATTATCTCATCCTGTTCATTTATAATTCTAAGAATTTCAACCATTTTGTGTTCTGAGTCAAACATTAGACACCTTCAAACATTCACTAACTATCAAATATTAATAATCCATACATCAATTTATGTATAAATACTTGTTTCTTTTATTTTATTTGATGAAAATTCTTTTATTTTATTATTAACAAAAAATACAGCTAATTTAATCAGTTAATATAGTCAACTTATATATAGTCAATTAATAATACAATAAATATAATTGAAATGTTAAAATAAAAAAATTAAATGAATTTAAATATTAATGTACTCACTCTGTTCATAACCAAATACTCTAATTCTATAGTTGTCCCATTCAGCATATTTAAGTTCTAAGAATTTTTCACTCATATGTTCTCCTAAAGCCCCCTTTACAACATCATCATTTTCAAATGCATGGTAAGCTTCCCACAAACTTGAAGGAATAAGTTCAATACCTCTCTTTTTAAGTTCGTCATTAGACATTTTATATATATTAGCCTCAGTAGGTTCTCCAGGATCAATTTTATTCTTAATACCATCTAAACCAGCTTCCAACATTGCCACAAATGCTAAATATGGGTTACATGATGGATCAGGGCACCTATATTCAATTCTTGTTGCTTGACCACGTGCGGCAGGAATTCTGATTAAAGCAGACCTATTTTTAAGACCATAAGCCTTATACACTGGAGCTTCATAACCTGGAACCAATCTTTTGTAAGAATTCACAATAGGAGCAACAACAGCAGATAAAGCTGCAGCATGTTCTAATAATCCACCCATGAAGTACATAGCTTCTTGAGACAAACCAGTTTCAGAATTATCATCAGCAAATAAATTTCTACCTTCTTTAAATAAGCTTTGGTGGCAGTGCATTCCACTACCATTCTCTCCAAAGAATGGTTTAGGCATGAAACTTACAATATATTTTTCTCCTTCATCCAAAGCCATTTTAGCAACAATAGCTTTAATAGCTTGTTTAAAAGTAATAACAGCATCAGCCGTCTTTAAAGCATCGTCAAACTTAAAAGCAATCTCATTTTGACCTGGAGCAACCTCGTGATGACTCCCTTCTAAATCAAATCCTAATTTTTCTAAGTCATTGACCAACTGTCTTCTAAAGTTTACACCTTTATCCAATGGTTCAACATCAAAGTATCCTCCCATATCATAGGGTATGTAATCTCCATTTTCATCCTGATCAATAATGAAAAATTCAGGTTCAGGTCCAATATTATACTTATAACCTATGTCTTTAATTTTACTTAAAGATTTTTTCAAAACCGAACGAGGATCGCCCCCAAATGGTTCTCCTTCAGGAGTATAAATATCACATATGAACCTTCCTACGCCAGACTCTTCAGGTCTCCATGGTAAAAGTGAAAATGTTTGTGGATCTGGTTTAAGAACAAGATCACTTTCGTGAATTTCAACAAACCCTTCTACAGATGAACCATCAAATAACATTCCATCATTCATTAAGTCTTCTATTTCGTCTTTATTATTACCAAGAGGTACAGAAATATTTTTTGGAATACCATTAATATCTACAAACTGCAATCTCACAAATTTAATATCTTTATCATTTACTTCTTTAATAACATCATCTACATAATCTACCATACAATATTCTCCACTAATTATTCTTCATTAATTTTTTATTCTCTATTAATTATTCTTCACAATTTAATATTTCAACTTGAATATTAAATCATAAGAGAAATATTTAAATTATAGGTTTGGAACTAAATTTTGTAAGTGACTATAATTCTTAAGATCTGTGTAGTATTTTATTTAATTAATTTATTACAATCAATATTTCTAAAAAATAAAATATTTAAAATATAATCTTAAAAATTAATGAAATATAATATCTAATTTGCCAGAAATAAGATATTTTAAATTAAATTACAAAAAATCATTCTAAGTCCATATAAAATAAATATTGAATTATATGGATACTACTTTCCGCCATTATTTAATTTTTTAGTATTATTATATATAAAGATTCCTATAAATAGAGGTTGTAAACTTTTGTGGAGTTTTAGATGTATGGGTTTGTTTCTAGTATATTTGCAATATATTGCCTTATTTTTATCATTCTATTATTATCAACTGGATTTTTAGTCATATTCAAAGTCAAATATTCTAACATGCCATCAATAGTCTTATATTTCCTTTTAATCTCCTTAGGATTAGTTATACTATAAACCTTGCTCTGCTTGATTAGAGGTTCTTGGAATTAAATTAAGTTTAGCATGTTGTGTAAGTCTTTCAAAGTTAGGGATAATAGAATTAACGATTATAATCCTGTAAAAACAATGTTCAAGATCATTAAAATCATTTAACAATAACTCAAACTCAGATATTGCTTTTCTAATACATGGGACCTTAATATTTCATTTAATATTAGTTAAATACATGGACAGTTGTTATAAATGTGAATTCATTAACTTTATATTTTCTTTAAATAGTTCGTAACATCTGTTCTCATATTTTTCATTGCATGAAATATGCAACTTTGATGAGTAACATTTAAATCATTGGTTAAACCTTTCATAACTTTTAAATGCATCAACTTTGTTAAACTTTATAAAATATTTATTTTTTCTTAATTGTATTTTAGCTTTCTTGATTTTTATTTCCAGAATTTGTGAAGGATTATCTACTCATATCGTATAAGATTAGTGGTTCTCTTTTAACTTCAACTCCAAATCCTCTTACTTTAGTAAGATGGTAAGTTTAATTAAAACATTCGACCCATACCAACACCTACGAACATTTGAGGTCGATTCATTTCAGAAACTAATCTACTAATGTCTTCATTGTGTTCATACAAACCATCAAAACCATTAAACAATCGATTATATCTATTTTCCATCAAATGTTCAAATTCTATTTGGTCGGTTAAATAAGATTTTCATGTATAAGTTCAAATGTTACTGCAAGGGAACTTAAAATTAGTAAAAATTTAATTAGAAGCTTATAATTAGTTTCATATGGGTTACCATATCTTATTTTCTTTTTTTGTATTTGGATCAGCTTTTGATTTCATGTTTTTTTTTGAGGTAGTTTAGCCTGAATATTGGATTTTTGGAGAGTGGTGATTCTTATCAGATGTATTTTTTTTCCTAAACTTTTGAAAGTACTATACAAGGTAATTGCTAAATGTCATCAATTTAACGACTTTTATTTTTAAGACTATAAAATTTATTCTTTTCATGATTTCAAATAAATTGCAAATTTTTTTATATAAATTTGTTCAATTTTTTATTAAAATACTATAACAAGATTTCTTAAGTTGATGAGATTGCGATTTTTGGACAAGTATTGGATCAAAATCTGTGTAGTATTTAACTCTAAATTTTCTATCAGCTAACTGTTCAAAGTGTTGATGGATTGATAAGTCAAAACTATTGTTTAAATAGAGTTTATCGTCTTCTAAGACACATCACCAGTACAGTTATATATTTAAGAGACATTATATTACTATTTTGAGATTGGATTTCTTCTATAATCATGATATTAATTGTTATCCTTTTTCTCTTATTTAAATATATATGTTCATATAACACTTTTGGATCTATTTTTGCATCGGCATTAACATGCCACCCATTGAATTTTTTACAGTGTCGTATTATGTTATAATTATGTTTTGATATTCAAATGTTCAAAATGGAGGGTGTAAAAAAGTGTGGAGTTTTTTCGATTTTTGAAAAAAATCGAAAATCGTCATAAATCCATTATTTTACTAAAATGTCATTCATACAAAACTCATACTTGAAAAATACTGTTAACACATTATAAAATAAAAAAAATAAATAGAATTAAATAGTAAAATTTAAATATAATGAAGGGCAGATAATTAAACATGGACAATAATAACGAAATCTGCCCTTGTTGATAATATTGGTTCTATACAACTTAAACTTTTCGATTTTTCAGACGAAAAAATCGTATTTTAAACATGAAGCTGA
>JAISTD010000063.1 GCA_031272765.1 Candidatus Methanovirga australis
TTTGAATATGACTAAAAATCCAGTTGATAATAATAGAATGATAAAAATAAGAGAATATATCACAGATATACTAAAAACAAACCCATACATCTAAAACTCCACAAAAGTTTACAACCTCTAATTTTCATACCATAATATACAAAGTTAAGAATAATTTTATCAGAAGTTTTAGTATTATATGATCTCTTTAATTCATTAACCTCTTCTTTTATTTCATAATATGTCTCAGAAGTGAGGGTTTTATTCTTTAAAAATAAAAATAACCATATTGGCATGAATTTCAATATATTTGTATTAAATTCATTGTCATCACAGATTTTTTTTGTAGTAAAACAAACCCTTCACCAAATCGATGAAATTTGAAGTCATGAAAAGAGAATTTTCATCCCGAATATTCTTTATATAAGAATATAAAATTTCATCATTTAAAACTAATGCTCTACCTTTAGTTTTAGTGAGATATTCTAATGTAAACACAAAATCTTCAGATGTTTTCCAATTATGAAACCTTAAATTATTTTCATTAATCAAATCTCTTCTAAATATTCCACAAACAATTGTTAACATACATAACTTAATTTTCTGATCTTTAATATGGAATTTAATATGCTCTAAACTATTATTATTCTCTAAAACTCTTATTATTTTATTTAAACTGTGTTTTAAAAATAAATTAGTAATTTTGGTTGCTTTAGAACCGTCATGTGCATGATGATTTATTACATTACTTTTATAGAACGTTGGACCAATAAAACTAAAGCCATACCCTTTAAAATCAATCACGAATCTTCCTCTCACATAATCAATATCTGGATTATTGTTAATAACATTGTAGAGTAATTCAAAGCTGTTTTCATAATAAATATCATCAGAAAATTTATTTTTCAATTTAGAAGAATTAATTCTTCGTTTTGAATTTAGATAATCTTCGATTATCTTTAGTTATAAAATCTTTGATTTTATAATTTAGAAAATCTTTGATTTTCGTTTATAAAACATGGATTTCATGAAAACCTCCACACTTTTTGACAACTTCACATTTAAAATTAAATTGTCATGACAATAGTCCTTGAAATAATTTTTTTAAGTAATGGACTTTTTTAAATAAATATAATATTATTGTTTTTTTTTAGAAATGCAGGCTATGTTTTTAAAAATTTGATAACAAGACCTGTAATTCCACATTTATATATTATGTATTTCATATTATGATAAATAAAATAATGAACAATATAATGACTAAAAATTTAAAAAATAAATCATGATAAATAAAATTACAATAAAAACATTAATAATGAAAATTATAATAAACTTAAGAAAAATTGATAATAAATATCATGATTAAATAATTAAAAAATTGAATATAGAAGAATTCAATAATAATAAATTGAATGATGAGGAGAATATTATGGAAGGGAAGGTTTGGAAGTTTGGAGATGATGTTGATACAGATCTTATACTCCCTGGACGATACCTAATATATGCAGATCCAAAAGTATTAAGTAAACATTGTATGGAAGGTTTAGACACTGAATTCTATAAAAAAGTGAATAAAGGGGATATAATAGTTGGAGGAAAGAACTTTGGTTGTGGTTCTTCAAGGGAACATGCCCCAATGGCTATTCAAGCTACTGGTATTGAAGCCATAATAGCTGAATCCTTTGCAAGAATATTTTATAGAAACGGCACAAATATTGGCATGCCTCTTCTTGAAGCACCAGGAATAAGTAAATTTCTAAATCAAGGGGATGAAATCGAAATATATATGGATGAAGGTCTTTTTAGCTCTTTTAAAAATAGACATAAATGTTTTATACATTACAATAGCTAAAAATGCTATAAATATTCCATGCATGTAGGACCAAAACATAAGCGGGATGTAACCCCCAATTATTTGACCAATAGTAAAATCTGGGTTAGTTAAAAGTGTATATAACCATGCATGCACACTTCTAATTAATGTGAATATTACAGCTGTGAAAAAACCAAATACAACACGGGAAAATAGATTTTTTTGTAAAATTTTTGGAAGTTCTGCTGAAATCAAGCCAACAAACCCCATTGCAGCCATTTGAAATGGAGTTTGCAAACCAAGACCTTGAAAAGTACCTACAATAAAAGGAGCAATGAGCCCTGAAATAACAGCTACTTTCCTACCAAATACAAAAGCAGCAACAATAAGTACAAAAGTTCCAAACTCTATACCTGGAAGAGCAGCCTCTGAAATTTACCAATAGCCACCATTGCAGTTATAAAAGCTATTAAAACAGTTTCCTCTGAAGTTGGCTTTGTTTTCTCATATAATCTAAAAGAAAGAAAGATGCTTAAAAACACAACAATCGCAATACCAATTAAAATGAATAAAGTAGTCTCATTCATTATAAGCTCCTCCACAAATCAACATAAAATTCTCCATAAAATCTAAAAAAATACCAACATATCCTTTTTTAGATTATTTACACCACATCCAACTTAAATTAAATTCACCCCAATAATTTTTTTTATTGGGGATTCAAGACTCTCATAAATCAAGCATATGTCTTTGAATGTAGCTGAATTAAAATATTTTTATTGAAGCGTTTTCTTATTTCCAAGTGGAATAATAATTTTTAAGGATTTCTCCACTTGTAACTCCTCCATCACAAATAAAATCAGGATTCAAATACTGGTACATATATATAAGAACAGACTTACCTAAAGGTGCACTATTATCTTTGAAAAAGTCACTGAAATGCTTACCATTAGCATCCAAGATATTGAAAGAGGAATCATAATCAACACCACGAATATCCAATGCTCCACCTTGAACACTTGCACTATTACCAGTGAATTTAACACCTGTGGCATTGATTATTCCATTACATAATTCAATAGCTCCACCAATCTTAGCCTTATTGTTATTGAAGTTAACATTCACTAAGTTTGCATCAAGGTTAGTTCCTTGAGCAGCATCTGTGTATCTGCCTTCACGACTAATAGAATCATCAAAATCTATTGCACCACCACGGTAAGATGCAGAATTACCATCAAATGTAGAATCTTTCACTAAAAATTTGCATTTATTCCAAGTTTTAATAGCACCACCACTACCATCACCACCACCTCGACTATTAACTGAATCAGCTTTGTTGTCAGTGAACTTAGAATCAGTTATTTCAGTGTCGTTACTGGTTGCAATGGCTCCGCCACGGTTAACTTCAGCAGAGTTAACACTATTTTTAGCTTGGTTATTATTAAAGTTGCTTGAATTGATATTCAATGTTCCAAGGTTTTTAATGGCTCCACCTCCACCATAGTAATAACCACCATCAGTAGCTTTGTTACCAGTTAAGTTTGAACCAACAATATTCAAAATAGCATCGTTATATATGGCTCCTCCACTACCAGCAACATTATTATTAAAAGTAGAAGATGCTATATTCATACTTCCATTATTAGACACAGCTCCACCATTATTGGCAGAATTTGACACAAAACTTGACTTTGTTATTGTGCATTCTTTAGTGTTTAACAAAGCACCACCTTTATGTACATCTCCACTAATTTCTTTGTTGTTTTCAAAGTTTGAACCACTTAAAGCCATTATTCCTTCATTATAAATCGCTTGAGATGATTCAACTTGATTTATGAATTTAGAATCATCAATATCACATTTACCATAGTTTGCAAGACCAGAACCGAATCTATATGCTTTATTGGTTGTAAATGTATTGTTGATTAATGTAGCAGTACTATTACTGGCAATGTATATTGCCCCACCATAACCTGCTTGGTTATTCATGAATATGGAGTCTTTTATTTCTATTTTTTTACCACCAGCACTCATTATAGCACCGCCACTAGAAGAGTCGCCTCTTCCAGCATCATGGTCAAATATTGAATTGGACACATAGCATTCTCCATAGTTTCTTATTCCAGCACCAGCTCTATATTTTGCCTCTGCCTCATTTTCACTTATGTTACAATTTGTAACAGTTAGTATTCCATTGTTGTTTATGGCTGCTCCCCCATATTCAGCATAATTACTTGATAAGGTGGAGCTTATAATTGTACAGGTACCATTATTTTCTATACCAGCACCATTATTAGTACTACCACTTAAATATCCATTGACTAATTTAATGTTGTTAAGAGTAAGGTTTGAGTTGTTTGCAACATTAAATATTCTACCATCAGATTCTGCATCTATGATGGCATCACCATTGGATTGAATGGTTATTTTTTTATTCATAACAACTATATTGTTACATCCATCTCCAGTGTATGTTCCAGAGTTTAAAATTATGGTACCTTCAGCAATACTATCTATTGCTGACTGGATACTATCACCAGGGTTAAGTGTAACAGAGTCTTCTGCCACTACCAAAGTTGTAAAACTTGTCAACATCATAAATATTGTCAACAAGGACATAAATTTCTTCATAGTTCTTAATTTTTTCATTTTGTTCCTCCTATAGGTTTTTCAATGAATTTATTATTATTTTATATTATATAATTCAATAGAATATGTATCCATATAATTCAATAGAATATGTATCCACATCTAAAAAAAAAAATGATGTGGATGAAATTGTTATATTACTAAATTTATCATGCACCCAATATTATTCAGAACCATGCATCAAAACTGACCCAGTATAGCCCATTTGGAGTTACAGTTTATATCTAATCCATGGCAAACAATCCTAGATTCAGAATTATTCCTCTGCTCATCAAATGCATCCTTCCATATACAGTTTAAATATGGGTAAGTTTCATCTGTAATTAATGCAGGAATTCTAACACCATCATAAGTTAGAACACTATCTCTAGTAAATTGATCCTCAAAATAGATGTAATCCTCACAATCACGAGATGGGCGGATACTATAGTCTATCCCATCAATATTCACAGTAACTGGGTGATCCAACCTATTAAGAACTACAAATGTCCATACACCTTTATCCCAGGATTTATGTGAAGCTTTAACTGGATGATAAGCATTTACTGCAGAAAATGTAGCTGCTATAAACAATACCACGATTAAAGAAGCCAATAATGTATTTTTGATTTTCATTGTTTTTTTCACCTCCTGTTACAATTTTTTTTATATAATA
>JAISTD010000069.1 GCA_031272765.1 Candidatus Methanovirga australis
TTGATTTACCATTTCTCTTATATTCGTAATCGTATTTTTCAGGTTTGCCTGGTTTTATAGGTATTCTATTCTCTAAACATCTTCAATTAATTTTTTATGCTTCTCATCAAAAACAAATCACTGGATGAATGTTCATATTCCTTTTCATATAAAATCTAAAACATCATACATTCTCTTACGATATTCTTCGTCTATTTTCATTTTATGCACCACATTCTTTTAGTCCATGGCTTCATTTCGCTTTTTTAAAAATGAGACGAACACTTTCACGATTTATATTGCTATAAACCCTCTTTTTTCCTTAAAGTATTCAGTCATCAAGCCTAATCCTAATTTTTTCTACCTTCTGGTGGATCACTACACACTAAACGAAATTATATTCAGCTTCTTCTTTATCTTTTATACTTCTTAGGCTGACCAGAACGAGACTTATCATGTAAAATAAACTCTAAACCTTCTTTCATATATCTATGTTTGATTGCTAACAGTATTTTGAATTAATATTTTCTTCTTTTGCAATATCAATCTGTTTTTTGCCTTCATCAAGGCTTAAAAGTACCTTAGCACGAATTACTTCTCTGGATGGTTTAATAAACTCTTCTAAACTTTTTTTATCTTCATCACTAAGACTAAATTTTTTATTTTTCATATTATAATATATTATATTACATACCATATAAAGTCATACAATTATTTTGTCTTGACAATAGGTATTAAAATAATTTTTGTAAGTAATGGAATTTTTAAATAAATATAATATTATTTTATTTTAAATTTTTTGTTTAATTGAATAAAGATATTTTTTAAGATAATTAATTTTAAATTGTTTAATAATAATATAAATATATTTATAATTGATATTTTTAAAAATGAAGAATAAAACATCTAATTGAAAATAAATTTTTAAACAGAGAATAAATCATTCTAAGAGAGTTTCTATTAACCTCAGTTTGTTAATATCGATAAAATTAATATTTGATAAAAATTCTTTAATTTGAATTTAAAGGTTAAGTTAGAAAATTTGAAAATCTAAAATTTTAAAAATATTTAGTTTATAGAAACTCTAAGTTAAAAATAAATTTTTAACAATAGAAAACTCATTAATTAAATTATTAATATCAAGGACCATAAATTATATAATGCTTGTTAAACCAATCAATAACAAGATATATGAATTTGAGTTTGTGATTTATGTTCAAAAAACTTCTTTCAAAGATATTACCAAGTTATGATTTTAATGAAGTTCATGTATATGATGAAGTTATATATTCAATTTTAGATTATGCGATAAATTCAGACCCTAATGAATTCATGGCACTTTTTGATGGAGAAATTAAAAATAAAATATTGATAGTCACAGGACTAATATTTTTACCTGTGGAGTCATCGTATGAAGGAGCTATAATGAATACTGGTATGTTACCTGTCACAACAATATATTGGGGTTCTGTTCATAGTCATCCTGGAGATAGTGTCGAACCATCTGATACAGACTTAATAAGTTTTGCAAAAAGAGGAATATTCCACATGATAATATGTAAACCTTACGGAGTCAAAAATATTAAGGCTTACAATAAGTATGGAGAACATATAAATTATAAAATTGTTAAAACTCCGATGGAGGATTTATTAAATGATTGGGATTATTAAATAGCTAAATTAATTAAAAAAAAATGTAGCTATTTCTTTTAGTGTCTTCTTTTTTTAATAAATATTTCTTAATAGCTATTCTTTTTAACTAAACCTTTTAATTCAATTAGATGGTCTCTTAATTCAGCTGCTTTTTCAAAGTCTAATTCTGCTGCAGCATCTTTCATATCCGATTCTAAATCTTGGATTAATATATTCAACTCATCTCTTGGAAGTTTTACTAAATCTTTCTTCTTATATTTCTTTTCATCTGTTTTACGTTCTTTTAGGGTTCTAACAACAGTTTGTGGAGTAATATTATGTTTCTTATTATGTTCCATTTGAAGCTTTCTTCTTTGACATGTGATTGATACAGATTCTTTAACAGAATCATTTAAGTTTTCAAAATCATCAGGATTATCAACATACATTAAAACTTGACCATCAACATTTCTTGCAGCTCTTCCAATTGTTTGTATAAGTGAAGTTTTTGAACGTAGAAACCCTTCTTTATCAGCATCTAAAATAGCTACAAGTGAAACTTCAGGTAAATCAAGCCCTTCCCTAAGTAAATTCACACCAACTAAACAATCAAAATATCCTCTTCTTAATTCATCAATAATATCTATTCTTTCAAGAGTGTCTATTTCTGAATGTAAGTATTTAACTTTAACGCCAATTTTACTATAGTAATCAGTTAGATCCTCAGCCATTCTCTTAGTTAATGTTGTGACAAGTGTTCTTTGGTCTTTTTCAACCCTTTTTTTAACTTCACCAAGTAAGTCATCTACTTGATTTTGAACTGGTCTAAGTAATATTTCTGGGTCTAACAATCCAGTTGGTCTTATAATTTGTTCAACAATATTCAAACTCCTTGAAAGTTCATATTCACCTGGTGTGGCTGAAACATAAATTACTTGATCCATTGTTTTCTCAAACTCATCAAACCTAAAAGGTCTATTTTCTTTAGCTGATGGTAATCTAAATCCATGTTCTACTAATGTTTCTTTTCTTGACCTATCACCATTATACATTCCTCTGATTTGGGGAACTGTAACATGTGATTCATCAATTATTGTTAAAAAGTCTTTTGGGAAATATTTCAGTAGCGTGTATGGCATTTCCCCCCATTTTCTACCAGAGAGTTGCAGAGAATAATTTTCTATCCCTGGACAATACCCCATCTCTCTTAGCATTTCAATATCATATTTTGTTCTTTGTTCAAGTCTTTGAGCTTCAACAAGTTTATTTTGACTATTAAGTTCTCTTAATCTTTGATCAAGTTCAAGATTAATATTTTTTAATGCAGATGTGAGTTTATCATCATCAATAACAAAGTGTTTAGCTGGAAAAATCATTACTCTATCAAGATTAGTTGTTTTTTTGCCAGTGACTCTATCTATCAATGATATTCTATCAATTTCATCTCCAAAAAGCTCTATTCGAATAGGATTGGAACCATGAACAGGATTAATATCTATTACATCCCCATGGACTCTAAATTGACCCATATCAAATTCAATATCATTTCTTACATATTGCATATGAATTAAACGACTTAAAATCTCGCTTCTATCAATTCTATCTCCTATGGACAAGAAAAGTTTAAATTTACTGTATTCTTCTGGTGATCCAATACCATAAATACATGAAACACTTGAAACCACAATTACATCTTCACGAGTTAGAAGAGACTGAGTGGCTGAGTGCCTCATCATATCTATCTCATCATTTATTGAAGCTTCTTTATCAATGAATGTATCTGTTCTTGGAACATAAGCCTCAGGTTGATAGTAATCATAATAGCTAACAAAGTATTCTACTGCATTATCAGGGAAAAACTCTTTGAATTCTTCATAAAGTTGAGCTGCCAAGGTTTTATTGTGTGAAATAACCAATGTTGGTTTTTGAACTTTCTCAATAACACTTGCCATTGTGAATGTTTTTCCAGAACCAGTGATCCCTAACAGTGTTTGTTCATGCATCCCTTTTTTTATTCCATTTGAAACTGACTCAATAGCTTTTGGCTGGTCTCCAAGAGCATTGTAAGTAGAATTTAGTTTAAATTTTCTTATTTCTATCACCATAATTTGTTTTCATGATATAATTGTTTTTATGATTACAAACATTATTATAAATATTTTATTACAAGTAAAATCATATTATATTATAATACATAATATAATTAAAAATTAAATTATTAAAAAAAAACAGTAAAATAAAAAAATATAAATTAATAATATCTATAAGCCCATGATTAATATAGAACATCATATAATTATTCAGAACAATAAAATTTTATTACACATTTTTTTTATTAATTTACTATTAATGATTCATAATTTAAATTATAAACAAAAAAAAATGTTAATAGATCATCATATAAAAATTAAAAAAATAGAAACTTAATACTATTAATATATTGTTTGTTATCATATAAATAATTTTTGATATGTTCAGGTTGTCAAGCTGTTGAAAAGATTGTTATTTAATACTGTGTGTTTTGATTAATGAATTCCTTGTATAAATAAGAATATATGTTTTTCCAACAATCAATTAGGGAAAATTGCGAAAGTTGTAATACAGATATTGAGTTTTTGGATGTTCTCAAATATAATTAAGGAAAGTTATACTTTTTAGGTTTATTTCCATGTTCTAAAGAATATTTTTTAAAAATTCTATATTTAGTATTTATACCTAATAATTGATACAAGAAGCCTTTAAGATAAATTGTTATGTATCCAATTTTAGGGATTATAAATGGATGACCATCAATTGTTATAAGTCTTGAAACAATTTGTTCTGGTTTAACAGGGAAAGGATCCTGGACAGGTTATGATCTCCTTTTATTGTGAATATCTTAGTTCCATTAACTTTAATAATGTTAATAACTCTATGAATTATTGGGTCTGGAAACCACACACCATTATAAACAACCACATCCCCAACTTTCACATCATTTGGATCAAACTCATGGATGCCTAAAAAATCTGTTTTTTCAAGCCCAATAATATCTCAGTATTCCATTTTTCTTGATTTAAAGGTTTTGAAATAAACAAATATGTGTTTAAAACACCATATTTTTTTACCCAATTTTTTATCAGACATTTTAAAGGTTTATAGTCCTTGACATAATTTTTTTAAGTAATGGACTTTTTAAATAAATATAATATTATTTTATTTTAATTTTTATTTAATTAAATAATATATTTATTAATATAATTAATTTTACAATTATTTAATAGTGAAATAAGTCATGTCTGAAGATATTTTTAATAACAGAAGATTATATAAAAAATTTATTAATTAAATTATTAATATCAAGGACTATAAATTATGAAATATTGAAAACATAAAACTGTAAAGTATATATGTTTGTTGTGCAGATGTATATAAATGAGGGCATGATTTTGAGGTTTGCACAAAAACTTCAAAAAAAATGTAACATCAAAGATTTTGCTAATTCCCTTTGGAAAAAGAAGCATTCAGGATGTTTAATAGGCCCTTCAAGCAAAAGGAGGTGAACAGCATGAATCCAACAATGACTAAAGTAGAAAGTTGTGAAGGAATTATAAAAGGTGGTATTAAGGGACATTTGCAAATCTGTAAATCCACAATGACTGGAGTACAAGGTTGTTACACCAACGGTTATGGATTTTTATCAATGAGAATATGTATGAATCCAATGACCTTAACTATTTTTTTTATTATTTTTTTTAAATGAAATATAGTTTTTAATAGATCATAAGTCTTATTTTAATATCTTAACTATAATAATCAGTGATTCAGTTGATTGCTTATATCAGATAACAAAACTTCTTCTGGTTTTTCAATAGTGTTCCCCTTTGAACAAATACCAATAAAATATTCATTGTTCAAATTAAATGAATCTAAACACAGATTTTTATTGATTATTAAGTTTTTAACTTGATTATCTTTAACAATGCCACATTCTTTCTTTACATCTAAAATTAAGTTTTTATCAATATCCACCACAAAGGATTTTAAATCTGTTAAACCAGTTCCCTTCATTTTAACATAACTCTCTTTTAAAACCCATATTTTAAAAAAAATGTCAATAGAATCTGTATTAGCTATTTTTATATGTTCTTTATTGTGAAAAAAATGTTTAGATATTCCAACATGATCTAAATCTTGAATCTTTTCAATGTCCACTCCAATGCTCTTATAATCTGAAACTCCAACCAACACATAATCACCGCTATGAGAAATATTAAAATAGATGTCAGGATGACTATCTAAAAAGGGTTTGCCATTATCATCAATAGATATGACATAATCTTCAATTGAGAGCTTATTGAGAATATACTTTAACAATATTCTTCCTCCACCAGATAAGTACTTATCTTTGTTGAAAAGATATTTTTTATCAAGTAATTCCAGACAATCTTTAGATAAATAATTTTTCATAATATCCATATTAAAAGAGGATATGTTCAAATAATTAAATAATATCATTAATTAATTATTCATTTTTAGTACATATATACTAAAATATCCAAAGTATTATCATATATTAAATTTTAGTATTTTAATCACTGATTAAATAGTTTAATATTTTTATTTGATTAAAAAAATTATTTAATTTTGATTAAAAAAGCTATTCAAGTAAAAAAATTTACAAAACATTATTAAATATAACTTCTTAAAAAAATATAAACATGAACAAAGTTGATGCCCAATAGCTTGGTTTAATCATTAATAATTTATTTTATTTTAATTTGATACAACGACTAATAAAAAAAAATCATGTAAATAAAAAAAATCATATAAAAATAAAATGTGTTTAAAATGAGAATTACAATTTTCAATGGAAAAGAATGTGATAAAAAGAAATGTACAGCATTTAAAATGGAAAAATTAAAAAAAGCTAAAATAATATATTATTTAAATCAAATTCCAAAAGGAGCTCTTGTTTTAAATCCATATTCTATTAAAGCCGTGTCTATTGAAGATAAAAATATGGTTAATAAAAAAGGAATAGTGGGCTTGGATTGTTCCTGGAATAATATTTCTTCATCATCAATTATTTTTAAATTAAGCAAATTTCACAGATCTCTCCCTTTTTTAATAGCTTCAAATCCTGTTAATTATGGCAAACCTTGTAAACTTTCAACTGTTGAGGCAATAGCTGCCACATTATACATAACAAATTTTAAAAAAGAATCTGAAGATATTCTTTCTGGTTTTAAATGGGGGCATACATTCATTAAATTAAATTTAGAACTTCTTGAAGCATATGGTGATGCTAAAAATAGTGAAGAAGTTGTAACCATTCAAAACGATTTTTTAAATCAGAACAAATGATTGTTTTTATAACAAATCTTTCATTATAGTCCTTGAAATAATTTTTGTAAGTAATTGATTTTTTAAATAGATATTAATACTGTTTTATTTTAAGTTTTATTTAATTAAATAGTGTATTTTATTGATATAATTAATTTTACAATTATTTAATAGTGAAATAAGTCATGTTTGAAGATATTTTTAATAACAGAAGATTATATAAAAAATTTATTAATTAAATTATTAATATCAAGGACTATAATT
>JAISTD010000076.1 GCA_031272765.1 Candidatus Methanovirga australis
TTGAAAGTAAGTTAGCTTGTAAATTGATGAAGCAAGTGGTTGGAAAGGAATTTGAAGATAAAATACAATGGATGATGGATTTTTTTGATGAAGAAGAATTTGAGAAAACTGATATTAAAATGAAAGATATTGCACAAAAAGAGAACATTATTTTAACTGTTGGAAGACTTGGAAGCAGAGAAAAAAATACTGAAATGATTTTAAAAGCAGCTTCGAAGGTAGATTTTAAGGAATGGAAATTAATATGTGTTGGTCCAGTTGAAAAAAATAAAGTTGATTTTAAGGAATATATTGATGAATTTTATATTAACAATCCAAAGTTTAAAAATAAAGTTATTTTTACAGGATCAATTTATAATAAAAAAGAATTATGGGAATATTATAATAAATCAAAAGTTTTCTTATTACCCTCACGATGGGAAAGTTTTGGCATTGTTTTAGTGGAAGCCTTAAAGTTTAGGAATTATATTATATCTACAGATGTTGGTGGGGCTACAGATATTATTAATATGGGCTATGGTGAATTTATTCCTCAGGAAGATGAAACATATCTTTCAAAAGTAGTGCAAAGGTTAATTGACAATGAAGATTATATTAAAAATGAATATGAGAAAATATCTTGGAATAATATTGATATTTCAGGAGAAACAATTGTAAAAAATGCAACAGAAAAATTTTTCAATAAGTTTACAGAAGATAACTAAAAAGAGTAGTTAATTCAAATATTAAATATTTAAGGTGGCACTAATGACTTTTGTTGGAATGGATCACGGAACAACAGGAATTTCATTTGGAATAATCCATAATGAAGATACTGAAAATGTGGAAGTATTTAAAATAGACAGAGAGGATAGTAAAGCAGGTAAGGTTTCAGCTATTGGAGAATTATCAAAAAGAATTGACCTTGAATCTATAAGTCTATTAGCAATGACCTATGGAATGGGTGATGGTATAAGTTCTATTTTACCTCTAAAAAAAGTTAAAAACAAAGGAATTCTCTCAATTAATGGCACTGGAAAAGTAACTGGTGGAGGAACATCTATCTACAATGAAATTGAAAAATCAGATATTCCATCTGTACTTATACCTGGATTACACAAAAACTCACCAAGCCTTGATAAAAGATTTAATGCTGCTTACTCTCATCAAGCAAGTTCTGAGAAGGTTAGTATATCCTACAATGCATACCTATCAACAAAATGGGAAAATATGGTCGTTGCAGATATAAGTTCCAATAGTGTTAACATTTTAATAGAAGATGGAAAAATAAGAGGAGCTATTGATGCATGTTTAGGGTCTATGGGAATAGTTCATGGTCCAATAGACCTTGAAATGATTAGAGATATTGATGAAGGAAAAGTAACTGCAAACCAAGCATTTTCTAATGCTGGTGCAGTTAAAATAGCTGAGGTAAATGGTAAAGTTGCTTTCATAAAAGACAAAATCCTTGAAAAATATAGAATTAACGATCCAAAAGGATTGTTAGCTATTGAAACTTTGGCAATGACAGTTGCCATGGAAATATATTCACTTGTAGGAATATCTAACAAAGAAATAGATGGGATATGTTTAACTGGTTCAGTAGGTTCTATGAAAGATCCATTAGATTTCGAAAAACTTCTCAACAAATTTTTAAAAAACAGATTTAATATCAAAATATTGCCAAGTTCATCAGGTGCAGTTGGAAGTGCCCAAATAGCTTCAGGTGTTTACAATGGCAAAAAAGATATTTTAGGAATTGATGTTAGGTTATAATTTGTTAATTTCAATAATAAATTCAAATACATCTTTAATTAAAACAAGATAAGAATTAATATTAAATAAGAAATAGTATAAATATTTTAATATGGAGAAAAGAAATGAAAAAAGCTGTAAGTGTCTTATCAGGTGGATTGGATTCAACAGTAGCCACTTCATACTACAAAGACAAATATAATATCCATGCGATAACATTTAACTATGGTCAAAAAGCTAAACAAGAAATAAATGCGTCTAAAAAAATTTGTAAAAAATTAGGGTTCAGTCATGAAATAATCGACCTATTCTGGTTATCTAAAATAGGTTCATCTGCACTAACCACAGAAAATGAACTACCTAAAATCTCAATTAAAGATATTAACAACCAAGAAATATGTGAAAAATCTGCAGATAAAGTCTGGGTTCCAGGTCGAAATGTGGTTTTTACTGCAATAGCTCTTTCATTTGCTGAAAGTTTAGGTGCAAAAGTGATAATTGTTGGTTGGGATAAAGAAGAAGCAAATACTTTTCCAGATAATTCAAAAGAATTTTTAGAAAGTTTTAATAAAACAATAGCTATTGGTTCTAAAAAATCTGTGGAGATTAAAGCTCCTCTTATTGATTTAAACAAAAAAGAAATAGTTAAATTAGGAAATAGCATAAATGCTCCTATGGAGCTTAGCTATTCTTGTTATGACAGCAAAGAAAAACATTGTGGAATATGCGAATCTTGCCTTAGAAGAAAATCAGCATTTATAAAAAGCGGTATTAAAGATCCAAGTACATATTTAGAAACAGAACACAGTCAAAGTCTATGAAAAACTTGAACTTAAATGCTGGCTGAATTCTTTGAAATTGTAAAAAAATTATTTAATCACCATTAAAATATCTCCTGCATTGATCGAGTCCCCTTCAGTTACAAATATATTTTCTACAACTCCATCAACACTTGATTCAATATCATTCTCCATTTTCATTGCTTCAATAATAGCTAAAATATCTCCTTTCTTAACCTTATCCCCAATATCCGCTTTAAGTTTTAAAAGCATCCCTTGCATAGTTGAAGAAACACCACCTTCAACATTACCTTTAGGAGACTTTTTACTTTCTTCTATATTCAAATATCCTGTAGGCATGATTTTAACATCAAAAATGTCTCCATCAACCTCAACACTATATTCAGTTGGGATTTCAAGCTCGTTAGTATTATTAACTATTTGTTTAGGAGATAATAGTTCTTCCTCTTCTATTTCCCCACTTAAAAACTTAGTGGCGATAGCTGGATAAATAGCTAAAGTCAGAATATCTTCATCTTTCTTAATGATGCCTTTTTTAATTCCTTCAGATTTATAGTATTCATATTGTGGTTTTAATAAATCTGCAGGTCTTGAATCAATAGGTTTTTCATCGCCAATGATCATTTTAGCTATTTTTGGATTTATTTGTGCTGGAGGTCTTCCATAAAATCCTTTAATGTAGTCTTTAACTTCATTAGAAACTATTTTATATCTTTCTCCATTTAAAACATTCATAACCGCTTGTATACCAACGATTTGACTTGTTGGAGTAACAAGTGGAGGATAACCTAAATCTTTTCTAACTCTTGGCATTTCTTCTAAGACATCATGATATCTATCCAATGCATTTTGTTCTTTTAATTGTGAAACCAGGTTTGAAAGCATTCCTCCTGGAAGTTGATATAACAAAACATCTGTATCAACCTTCTCAGAAATTGGATCTATCAAACCAGCGTATTTTTCTCTAATATCTATAAAATATTTTTTAATGTTGCTAAGAAGCTTTAAATCCAATTTTGTATCATAAGGCGTTCCTTTAAGTGCTGCTACAATACTTTCGGTAGGTGGTTGAGATGCACCCCAAGATAATGGTGAAATAGCTGTATCCAAAATGTCAACTCCAGCTTCACAAGCAGTATAATAGCTAATAGGTGTCATTCCACTTGTTGAATGTGAATGTAAACTTATTAATAAATCAGTTTCCTCTTTCAACATTTTAACTAGTTTATAAATATCTGCAGGATAAATTAACCCAGCCATGTCTTTAATGTTCACGGAATCACATTCTAATTCTTCTAAATCTTTAGCTAATTTAACAAAATCTTCTAATGTGTGAACTGGACTTGTAGTATAACTTATAGTTCCCTGAACATGAGCACCTTGTGTTTTTGCTGTTTTAATTGTTTTTTCCATGTTTCGAACATCGTTTAAAGCATCGAAAACTCTGAATATGTCCACACCATTTTCATATGATTTTTCCACGAATTTTTCTACAATATCGTCAGGATAATGTTTATATCCTACTAAATTCTGACCACGAATAAGCATTTGAAGAGGTGTTTTTGTTAAGTGTTCTTTAATTGCTCTTAAACGTTCCCAAGGATCTTCATTAAGATAACGAATACCTACATCAAAAGTTGCTCCTCCCCATGCTTCTAATGAAAAAAATCCAATTTTATCAAGCTCTTCAACAACTGGCAACATATCTCTTGTTCTCATTCTTGTAGCCATAAGAGATTGATGAGCATCCCTAAGTGCTGTTTCAGTAATTTTAGTAATTTTCATGATTATCACACTATTTATTATAATTTAATTAATTAAAGTAAATCAATGAATAGATTAATTCCTCATTAACTAATTAATTGATTTTGTTTTTATCTTTTTATTAAGAAAAAGTATATATGAATAAAGTTCCTTAAGTAAACAGTATTAATCGAAAATACTATTTAAATAAATTGTAAGTTAATATAAATAATATGTAATATATATGATTCTTAAATAATATAAACTTAACTTAAAAAAGATGATGTAACATCGAAATCAATATGATGTAATATCAAAATCAATATTTAATTGATAAACTTGATTATAATTTAAAAATAAATTATTTTAATGATTTCTCATTTACAAAATGAAATAAGTGTTTTAAATTATAGTCATCATGGAAAAGTTTATAAATAAGTATTTATATAAATTATTGTATGATTCTAAAAGATTTAAAACCATGGCATGCACAAAATGTTATTAAAATACCGAATAGTCAGAAAATTTTAATCAAACATTTAAGTATTTATGAAATCAATGATTTAATAAAACATGATCCTGATAAAGAAGTTGTGAAAATCATGATTTTCT
>JAISTD010000164.1 GCA_031272765.1 Candidatus Methanovirga australis
CAGTGTATTTCATCTCGACAATGACTGTTTGATCTTGATTATTATTTTCAAGAATAAAATCAATTCTACCATCCTCAATAGCTCTCTCCACAGTCAAATAAAAACCCGCTTCCTCAGCCAAATTGTGAAAATCATAGAATAAACCTTCCACTTCTCATCATTATCCATACTAACCCTATTGTAATAAGGAATACCTGCAATAAAAGCCCTCAAATATTCAGATAACCTCCTACAATCACCACCAATTAACTCATCCCAAATGATCCTTTGAGAATTTCTAAACCTACTCTCAAACTTCTCAATATATAGATTAAGCAAATTATCTCTAAAAGCCTGCTCCACCTCAAAATTAGGTATTTTAAGTTTATAATACATTTCATCATTTTCAAAGATTTTTTCATCAATTGTTAGGTAACCTGATTGAAAAAGAAAAGTTGTTTCATTTATATTATTGGGGTCGATAGCATCCAAATCAGTGTGTTTTAGTATTACTGGTTTGGTGTAGTCTTCTGTTACTTTTTTGTTTTTAAATATTTCAGCTATAAAAGTTGGAGTTCCAGTGGAAAACCAAAAACTTAAAAATTTCCTTTCATCCAATGCATTAAGTGTTGAATAAGGGTTGAAGACATTGTTTTCACCGTCCCAGCTATAACCATCATAGAAATGATTGAATTTATTCATAGCCTCTTTATAGGTGTAATTGTTTTCGTCTGCTATGTTTTGTATGTGTTCATGATAGTTATCTTCTAATTCTTGGTGTGTTATACCACAGATTGTAGAATAGTCATCGTTTAAACTGAGTTCTTTTAGGTTGTTGAATTTTGAGAATATGGATGTTTTTGTGAATTTACTCAATCCTGTTACAAACACGAATTTAACATATTCTTCTGAATTCTTTAAAACATTGTAGAAGTTCTGTAATATCTTCCTGTTTTCATCGGCTAACTCTGTGTTATTGATGTTGTCTATTATTGGTGCATCATATTCATCAATTAAAATAACAATTTCATTAGTTTTACTAAGTTTTGATAATTCTTTAATTAATTTAGTGAATTTTGATATGTAAGAAGTGTTTTCGATTAATTTTATATTATTTTCATCTGCTATTTCTTCAATTAAACCTAAAATATCGTTTTCTAATTTAATTGGACTATTATTTGATAGATTGTTCATAGATATTCGTATAATAGGATACTCAGTCCAATCTTTCCAATTGTCATAGATGTAGGTATCTTTAAATAGTTCTTTTTTTCCATTGAAGAAGTTTTCTAAGGTTGAGAGAAGCAGTGTTTTTCCGAATCTTCTTGGTCGAGAGAGAAAATAATATTTTCTTCCTTGATCCATCATCTTCTTTATAAATCTTGTTTTATCAACATAAATCTTGTTTTCTTTTACTATGTTATTGAATTCAGACAAACCTAAGGACAATCTATTCATAATGTCTTCTTCTTGCATTTTATACTAACCCCATCGAATAATATTATTAATAAATGATTTATATATTTTATACTTTTAATATTTTCTATATATCAACTTGTTTTATCAAATTTTTATTTTTATCTTCTATAATAATAATCTTCAAAATAAAGTCAATCATTAATGACAATTGAAACTGCCACAATTTTTTCTTTTAAGCTTCAAATATCCTTTTATTAGATTATATAAACCTCCATTTTTAAATAATAAATATCTGCTTATTTTGAGGTTGTAATTTTTGTGGAGGGTTTTCAATTTTCATGGTTTCGAACAAAGTGAGAAATTTAGGAAACAAAGTTTCCGTTGTTTTCTTTAATTATAAAATCTCTGATTTTATAATTTAGAAAAACGAAGTTTTTCTTTAATTATAAAATTTTTTATTATTGAAAATTTATTTTTCAATTTAGAAGAATTAATTCTTCGTTTTATAAGTTAGAAAAACGAAGTTTTTCGTTTATATAAAAATGGATTTTCATGAACCTCTCCACACTTTTTGACAATCTCCTTATTTTAAAAAAGTTTTTATATTAAAAAAAGGATCTGATATTGAAAAGGATGAAAAAATCGTGGAGTATGGTTCTGTCAAAAATCATTGTGATAACAATTGTTATGTAGAGAAAAATATTTTAATGGAAAGTTGGTAATAAACCCCAAAATCAATAAAAACATAGTGTTCAACAAATCTGAATATTCTTACATTATAAGTTTATCACCATAATTTTTGACATTGCATGGAATTGGAAATTTTATCTTAAATAATCTCATAAATTGTTTAATAGAAGAATTTATTGCTTAATAGAAGATATTATAATAATTCCATGAAGTTATGAATCTATATTTTTAGAATGCCATCGTTATGTTTCATGAATTTAATCAAATGTTAATTTTATTATTATTTTTCTTTTAAAACATCTTTTATTTGGCACTTAACATCAGTTATATAACCATCATCTATTTCAATATCTTTAACCGCCAAAGCCATTAACTTAATCTCACCAGTATAAGCCCACCAATACTTCTTCTCATTGATCTGTTTAAAAACTTCATTAATCAAACTATTCAATGTCTTGGATTGATCTGCAGTGTATTTCATCTC
>JAISTD010000169.1 GCA_031272765.1 Candidatus Methanovirga australis
AACATATTTATTAATTATTCTAAAACATTAATCCTAAAGATGAAAAAATGAATCAAAGAGAAATTATATTACAAGGCCATATTATTGATTCTTTAGTCTTACCAAAAGCATTGGATATAATTATGAATCAAGGTGGAGACTTTAAAATTCTCGATTTTGAAGTTGGGAAAAAAAAATCAGATATTAGTAAAGCAAGAATAACTGTATCTGCTGATACCCCTAATTTATTAGATTCCATATTAGATGAATTAAGTGAAATAGGGGCATCAATATCTGAAATAAATGAAGTTGAATTAATAGAATCTCCTAAAGATAAAGTTGTTCCACCAGATTTTTATTCAACAACAAACCACACCACACACATTTTACATGATGGTGACTGGCTTTTAGTTGAGAATATTGAAATGGATTGTATGATAACAATAAATAAAACTAATAAACGAGCCTTTTGTAAAACAATTTCTAAAGTTAAAAAAGGAGATTCAATTGTTGTTGGAAGAGAAGGCATAAAAGTTACTCCTCCACAAAGACCAAGAGGCAAAAAAGGCGTTTTTGAATTTATGAACAGTGATGTTTCATCAGAGAAGCCATTGAAATCTATGATAAAAAATATTGCCGATGAAATAAAAGAAATTAAGGGAAATGGTGGGAAAATAGCTATTGTAGGCGGTCCAGCTATTGTCCATACTGGTTCAGCTTATCTACTGTCCAAAATAATTAAAAATGGTTTTATTGATTATTTATTTGCAGGAAATGCATTAGCAACTCATGATATTGAAAACGCACTTTATGGAACATCACTTGGAGTTTGTATAAAAACAGGGAATGCTGTTAATAAAGGTCATAGAAATCATATTAGAGCTATTAATGAAATTAATGCTCAAGGATCTATTAAAGATGCTGTTGAAAATGGTGTTTTGAAAAAAGGTATTATGTATGAGTGTGTTAAAAATAATGTTCCTTATGTTTTAGCTGGTTCAATTAGAGATGATGGACCGCTTCCTGACGTGATAACAGATTCTATTGAAGCTCAAGAGCTTATGAGATATTATTCACAAGATACCGATATGGTTATTATGATAGCCACAATGTTGCATTCAATAGCTACTGGAAATATAATTTCATCAAAAGTTAAAAGTATTTGTGTAGATATTAATCCTGCAACGGTGACAAAGCTCTCTGACCGTGGTAGTGCTCAAGTAGTCAGTATTGTAACAGATATAGGCACATTTTTGCCTCTTCTTTATCAAGAACTTATTAATAAATAGTTATAATAAATAACAATATAAAAATTATTAATTCAAATTTTTACTTTTTAATATATGATATTATATTAATTTAATTATAAATAAAACCTATTTAAATTTTATATTAAATAATAAGAATAAATAGATAAAAAAAATATATTTAAAACTTTTATTCTATATTATAATATTATTATAAAGTTATTACAGCAAACCCATCACATCCACTGATTTTTATGCTTTTAAATACATACAATCCAGGGAAATTTGCTTTTTGCAAACATCCCCATGAATTAAAGTCAAATACTGAAATCAAATGGGGCATTTTAGGAGTTCCTTTTGATAGTACAAGTTCCTATCACACTGGTTCACGATTAGCTCCAACACTCATAAGAGAAAGTTCCTTTTCATTTGAAAAATACAACTTCACATTCAAAAAAGAACTCCAAACACCATTTTTTGACTTGGGAAATATTGATATAGTTTATGGAAATTGGAATAAAACATCGAAAATGATCGAAGAGAGTGTATATGAATTAACTTCCTTAAATCTCAAGCCACTACTCTTAGGGGGAGAACACACTATAAGTTATCCAGCTATTAAAGGATTAAGCAATAAAATTGATCTTGATGAACTTACAATAATCGATTTTGATGCTCATATGGATATGATTAATATATATCAAGGTGAAAAATATTCCCATGGAACAGTGATGAAAAGAATCCATGATTTAAACCCTAAAAAGATTCTTCAACTGGGTGTTCGTTCATCATCCAAAGAAGAGTATGACTTTGTAAAAAATAATGAAAATATTAAAACATTTTCTTCCAAAAATTTTAAAGAATTAAACACTATTAAAAAAGAGATTTTAGCTATTGAAGGTCCGATCTACCTTTCTATAGACTGTGATGCATTTGATCCAGCACATATACCATCAGTTGGAAACCCTGTTCCTAATGGAATTAATATATCTGACTTTGAAGAGCTTTTAAAGATAATAGCTAAAAAAGATGTTGTTGGATTTGATATTGTAGAATTATCCTCTAAAACGTTGGGCGATCCTTCTGCTGTGACTGCCGCAAAAATAGTTTATGACTTTTTAACAATAATCTAACTTTTTAATATAATAATCTATTAATAATAATCTATATCAATATAATAATTGAAATGATAATAAAGAGTAGTTCTATGAAATATGTTAAGGGAATATTCAAAGAAAGACCAAATCGTTTCATAGCTATTGTAGGTATTAATGGCAAAGATGTAACTGCTCATGTTCCAAACACAGGAAGATGTAAAGAATTATTATTGTATGGATCTACTGTTTACCTATTACCAAGTAACAATCCTAAAAGAAAAACAAAATATTCTCTTCATTTGGTAATGAATAATGGAGTATTAGTATCATTATATTCACAGGAAGCAAATCGTATTGTCTACGAAGGAATAAAAAAAGGCAAAATAAAAGAACTTAGATCATACAATCATTACAATAAGGAAAAAACCTTTGGAAAATCAAGAATAGATATACATATTTCTGATGACGAAGATAATGAAGTCTACATTGAAGTTAAAGGAGTAACCTTAATTGAAGATGGAATTGCTAAATTTCCTGATGCACCAACTGAAAGAGGAAGAAAACACTTAAAAGAATTAATATCCATTAAAAAACAAGGCCATAGAGCAATTGTATTCTTTTTAATCCAACACCCTAATGGAAATAGCTTTAAACCAAACTGGAATAATGATCCAGAATTTGGAGAAACATTAGTAGAAGCAGAGAAAGAAGGAGTAGAAATTTTAGTTTATAAAACAAAAAACACTTTAGAAAAAATTGAGCTTAACGAAAAAAGTTTAAAATATGATTTAAAAAAAGAATAAATATTTAATTAACAAAATGCAAAAAAATATGTGTTATTAAAGTTTTAGATAAAATATTATATTAAAAAAAAGATAGTGTTTTAAATAATATAAAAAAATAATTTTAGGTGATGAATATGGATAATAAAGAAAAAGTTATTAAAGCATTTGAAAAATCAGAAGATCCTCTTAATGTAAGTAAAGTTGCTGAAATTTCTGGTGTTGAAAAAAAAGAAGTTGATAAAATTATGAAAGAGCTTAAAAAGGATGAAACAATAATATCTCCAAAAAGATGTTATTGGACATTAAAATTAATAATTTAAAAAGAAGTGTAAGAAAAAATATTAAAAAAAAATATTATAATGATTTATTTATTAAAAGATTAGAAATATCTATTTAATATTCCTTCTAAGACTTTTGCATGTCTTCCTTCATCTTTTGAGCTTTCATCGAAGAATTCAGCAGGACTTTCAAGAGAATTTGCTTTAGATTTATCACAGGCAGCTTTTTTCTCTTTATTAGCCATTTGCTCTCCCTTCAACATCATTTCAATATTTTCTTTTAAAGTTGATTTAATGACACCATTCATTTCTGCAAATCTTGCAGCATGCCAGGCTTCTTCTCTTGCTAAGTTTTTAAACACTTCAGATAATTCGCCAAAACCTTCTCTTGAAGCTTGTCTTGACATTGCTAAGTAAATTCCTACTTCTTGGGTTTCACCCATAAAATTATTTTGTACTTCAGTTTCTAACTCTGTATTTTTTGTAACACCAATTTTATGTTCATTCATCTAATTACCTCCATCACAACACTATTTAACAAACAAATTGTATTTAAATTAATTCTATTATTTAATTTATTATTAGTTAATTAAATATTTAATTTATTTACATTAATAACATTTTATCTATTATTAATATATAAACATGACTCCTATATCTAAAATTAATAATATTCATCATGTTAAATTATCTACAACTTTTTAGCTTCTTGAGCTAATTTCTTTCCTAATTCAAAGGCTATAGCTTGTTCTTCTTCATTAGGAACATATAAAACCTCTTCTTGATCAATGACCTTGAATCCAGACTCATTAAGTATATCAGCCAATATTGCTGGTGAACCTCCTTTTCCACCCATTGAACCAAAAGTAAGAGCTAATCTTTCAATTCCCGTTCTTTGGAATCTTAAACCTTTTAAATAGAAGAGTAAATCCCCAATACTTGGGAATGGTTCATCATTAATTGTTGGAACTCCAATAGCTACAGCTTTGCTTTCTAATATGCTTTTAACTATTTCACTTCTTTCATCTTCGTGAAGATAGTACATTTCAACATCAAAACCTTCACTTATTGCACCTTCAGCTATTTCATGAGCTAAAATTTTGGTTGAGTAATGCATTGTGTCATATATGACTGTTACTTTATCTTTACATTTTCCTGTTGCCCACTGACTGTATGCTCCAATTACTTTCATTGGGTCAGTCCATATTTGCCCATGTGATGGTGCAATCATTTTAATTTTATCCAGTAAGCCAAGTTCAGTCACTTCTTCAAATTTTTTAAGTACTAATTTGGATAATGGCACAATTAAGTTAGCATAGAACTTTTTAGTTGCATCCATAAGAATATGTTCAGGAATTTCATGATCAAACCTTTGTGGGAAACATAGATGTTGTCCAAAAGCATCATTAGGGAATAAAATTCCATCTTCTGCAAGTAATGTAAACATACTATCTGGCCAGTGGAGTAAAAATGCATCTAAGAATGCTAATGTTTTTCCACCAAGTTCTAATTGATCTCCAGTTCCAACATTTACAAAATCTGCTCCTTCTATGTTAGGATAATGTCTTAATAATCCTTCAACAGCTATTTTTGTTGAGTAAATTGGTGCTTGTGGGAATCGTTTATGTAAATCTACTAATGTTCCACTATGATCTTTTTCAATATGATTTTGAACAATGAAATCTACATTTATAGGACGATTTTCTTTTTTAAATGCATCTTCTAAACGTGCCATAATTTCAGGAGTATTTCCTGGATATGCATTATCAATTACAGCTACTTTTTCTCCAAAAACAACATAGGCATTGTAAGTTGTGCCTTTTAAGGTGTATCCATGATAAGATCTTAAATCCCAGTCAAGTACTCCAATCCAATATACTCCATCTCCTATTTTTACAGCTTCTGCTTTCATATTATCATCTCCTAAGTTTACAGCCTTATTCTTTTCACTTTTTACAATATTTATTTTTAAAAACATTTTTTATTTAAACTAATTTTATTCAAAATAATTTTATTCAAGTATTTTTTTTCTATTTATTAAAATTAGTTATATCTTAACCAATTTAAATAATTTTATACTTCAAAATAAAAGTTTCATCTATGGCTTAAATATGATTTATAAATTAATATCCAATATTAATAATCTCTATAAATAAATAATCTAATTATAATTAATATTTATTAATAATGGCAATTTAATTATAAATGTATTTATATTCTGATATAATACTTTAATAATTCATAATTATATTTATTATTTAGATAACATTCTATTTATTTGAATTTAAAATTATCTAAATTAACCTTCAAAACTAAATTGTCATGACACTATAAATACCAATTATTAAATTATGAATATATTTAATTTTGATAATTTATACACAAAACATACTCATATATACACAAAACATATTCTAAATAGGATATGTTCGCACATATAAAAACAATTGTTGTTATAAATATTATAGTATATAAATGTTTTCATCTTAAGAGATTGTCAAAAAGTGTGGAGTTTTTTCAATTTTTTACATTTTATTTATAAATCCTTTATAAGCAAATCAAAAATTTCCTGAAAAACTCCACAAAAATTTACACCCTCCATCTTAATGTTTTCATCTTGGAGATTGTAAATTTAAATCTTATATTTTTTGAACATCATATTTCTTAAATCGAGTGTTCTTGAATACATATTAAATTAAATTAAAAATAAATATTGAATTATTCTCAAAAATTTAATAATTATCAGAATACGAAATTTTATGTAAAAATAGCAGTTAGGCATTGAACTTAATATAAGAAATAACTTTTAAAATTTTATTTCAAGCGAAAAAAACTTAAATAATAAAAAATAGAAAATATTAATATAAAAAATTATTATTAACTAAATATACCTTAAATAAATACATTTTAAGTACCAATTTTATTAATCATTAAATATTTATCATATCCCTAAAATTAATAAAATAAGATACGAAGCCAACACTGTCAATATAATAAATTTTATTAAAATTTGTTGTTGTTAAATTTAATTTAAAGTACTTAAATTATAAAAATATTAATTAAATATTTTAAGACTTAGAGTTTTATTGCTTTAAGTTGACAGCATTGGATACGAAGCCTAAAAAATAATAACATTAAAAAAAAAATTAATCAACAATCAATTAAAATATTATATATGGAAAATTTAACATGGTTACCATTCAAATTCTACTTTTAACTATAGGATTTTTGCTTTTAACAGGAGTATTATTAAGTAAACTATCTTCTTATATCGGAGTGCCCACATTAATTGTATTCTTACTACTCGGACTATTTTTTAATGGTAATCACCTAATTCCACATTCAATTGATGTTTATACATATATTCAATACATAAGCACATTTGCATTAATAATTATAATGTTCTTTGGTGGTTTGGATACTAATACCAAGAAAATGGAACCTATAATTGGAAAAGGCACTGCTCTTGCTACTATTGGTGTTTTAATAACAGCTATTTCTACTGGATTATTTATTAATTATTTTATGGGAGTGAATATCCTAATATCATTATTAATAGGTTCAATTATCTCATCCACAGATGCGGCTGCAGTCTTTTCAATTTTTAAATCAGGTAAAATAAGATTGAAAAATAACTTAGCTGAAATTTTGGAACTTGAAAGTGGAGCAAATGATCCTATGGCATATGTGCTTACAATTTCTCTTATAGATCTAATAATCCATCCAACAAACACAATAGAAGGTATTATAATCTTATTCATAAAATCTTTAGTACTTGGAGGAATTTTTGGAGTAATATCTGGTAAATTATCCACAAAATTAACAGAAAATGTTAATTTAAGTGTTAAAGGGTTATACCCCGTTCTTTTGATTTCTATTGCAACACTAACTTTTTCAATTTCTGAATTAGCTGGGGCAAATGGATTTTTAGCTATTTATATTTCTGGGATTATGATTGGAAATGCAAAAATATTTGACGAAGCAAATTTAACATTTTTTGAAGGTTTTGCCTGGCTTATGCAAGTTATAATGTTTTTAGTTTTAGGATTATTTATTAATTATAAAACAATCTTTCAAGATATAGGATTCAGTTTAGTGCTGGCAATAATATTAATATTAATTTCCAGACCTATAGCCGTGTTTACAACATTAATTCCATTTAAAATGAGTTTTAAAGAAAAAACATTTTTATCGTGGACAGGAATTAAAGGAGCAGTTCCTATTGTGTTTGCCACATATCCATTAGTTGCAGGAATTTCTCAAGCTCCCACAATATTCCATATTGTGTTTTTCATTACAATAATTTCAGTTGTTCTGCAAGGAGGAACTATTAAATTTGTTGCAAGAAAACTTGATTTACTTACCAATGAATGATTAATAAAAATATTGAGTACAAGTTTTTTTATCTAAATTAACAAAAAGAACGGAATCTATCGGTTCCTAAGTTGTCTTCGACAACAATACTATGGACTCTATAGTCTATAGATGAATTTTTGTATATTCATTTCTTAATTTCAATCTATATATGAATTCTATAGAGATGAGGTTAAACGATTAAACCTACCTAATATATGTGCCAATAGAAAACTGTTTAATCAAATATTAAAAGATTTAAAGGCAATATATCCTTTTTTTAAAGAAACAGGCAGTATAGTATTACAAGCAGATTATGATAATTTAATTAAAGCTTATAGGATGGTTGGTAAAGGTAATGGATGGGTCAGATTCAAATCTAAAAAGAATCCTGTTCAATCATATAGAACATCATCTAATAAGGATTCAATTAAAATAATTAATAATAAATTGAAGATTAATAAATTAAAAACTTTAATAAAAATCAAATATTTAAGATTTGATGGTAAAATACTTAGTAAGAATTTGTTAAAAACGAAAATCAAGTTAAATAAAACTTACAAATCTAAAAAGGATAAAATCATTAATATTCTACATTGGTATACTAATAAAATAGTTACAGAATTTGATAATATTTTTGTTGGTGATGTCAATAGTAAATTAGGCTTGTCGAATAAAATATTAGCTAAAACTACTGCGATCAACATTGATATGAATTCAAAACGACAATTAGAATACAAATCAGAATGGTATGGTAAAGAATTCAAGATTGTTAATGAATCGTATACTTCTAAAACTTGTAGTAAATGTAACTATCAAAATGATGAAATGGATCTTAATGTTAGAAGCTGGATATGTCCTAATTGTGGTAGTAATCATGATAGGATATTAATGCAGTTGTTAATATCATAACCATTGGTTCAACGGAGATTGCCTTTGGTAAAACTAACATAAGTTAGTGGATTAGGAAACTACAAACTCATTTAGTTCATAGTAGTTCAAAACTTAAAACCAGATATTATTAAAGACCTAAATTTCAATAATTTCGAAGTCAGTTGTCCCTAAACCTATATCTTGACAATATTCAAGCAGATGATTACCATCCACATTTTCCCAAACTCCTTTAAACTTATCCTCACCATGACCACAATTTTTATGAATTAATGAATTCTTAATTCCTCTTTGTTGATTTATCAAATATAAACTTGCAGCATCAATAGCTACAGGATCATTAGAAGCCAAAAATCCAATATCTGGAACGATTGGAGCATCACTGAATGGAAAACAATCACAATGAGGGGTAATATCTGTTAGAAAATTAATGTAAGCTATTTTATTTTGTTTATTTTTAACTGCTCCTAAAGCATAGTCCCCCATTCTTTCAATGAATTGAGGTATTTCTTCTTTCCAATTTAAATCAATTGCATTATTCGGACATGCAGATTTACAATCTAAACAAGCAACACATGCATTATAGTTAATAAAGTAGTTTTTAGGACTTTCTTCAACATATATTCCATTAACTGGACATGCAATTTCACATTCACCACAATTTATACAGTTATCTTGAATAATTGGCTTAGCTATTTCATGTTGTTCTAATTTACCATTGATAGTTGCACAACCCATAGCTAAGTTTTTAATAGCTCCTCCAAATCCACTTAGAGTATGACCTTTAAAATGTGATGCAATAAAGAGACCATTAGCATTAAAAATATCTCCTCCAATCTTTGCGATTTTTATATGTTTTTGATTTATCTCAACCAAAGCCTCATGTTCACTATTAAGTCCATCAGCTATTATTAATGGAACTCCAACAACAGAATAAGAAAATCCATTTAGAACAGCTGTTTTTAAATGATCCACAGAATTATGGCGTGAACCAAAATATAATGTATTATTATCTGTTAAAAATGGCTTGGCACCAGTTTTTTTGATTTCATCAATTAAATATCTAATTAAAGTTGGGGATATATATGCATCATTTCCTCTTTCTCCAAAATGAATTTTAACCCCAATTAACTCATTTTCCTTGTACAAGTCACCGAATTTTGCTTTATTAAATAGCTTTATTAACTTGTTTCCTTTATTATCATTCTCATTTTCTGATCTTAAATTTGAAAAATAAACTTTTGAAGCCATAGATTTCCCACGTTTGTTTTTTTAATATCTATTAATTAAAAAATAGCAGTTTAATTTATAATTATCAATAATTTGTCCAATTATCATTTAAAAACTATTTAAACAAACTATAAAGCAATATATTAAATTATTAAGTAATTAATTAAAATTATATATAATAAAATAATAATTAAAAAATATTGAGAACAAAAAAAAAGAGTCATGATTATTTCTTAATTTTAACAATATCACCTACGGTATGTTCTCCATTATCGGATTTTAAATTTTCTTTTAAGTCAAATTCAGCAATTTTTTCAATTAAAGTTATTTTAAGAGCTTTTTCAAACTTTTTAGCTAAACGTATGTCAGGGATCATCTTACCACTTTCAACACGACCAACAACCGAAGCTTTTTCATTGATTTTACTTGCTAACTGCTCTCTTGATAAACCTTGAAACTCTCTTTTATCTTTAATTATAATATTGTACTCTTCAACCAGTTCATCTTTTGGTTCATCATTCGCCATAGTTCTAACAGATTTTTTTGCAACATTTCTCTTAACATTTGAATTATTTTTAGGTTTGCCTTTTTTAACTACAACTTTAGGTTTTGGAGGAGCTTTTTGTATTCTACCAAATTTAGAACAACTATTACAAACATCTAAAACAGAACCATCAATTTTTGTTTTAATAGGTTTATCATCCTTTATTACTTCACCACAAATTTCACATCTCATACTTATCACAAATTTATTGATTATGATTTTATATTCATTATGTATAATATATATGATAATCCACTTTAATTTTATACTAAATTAGAGTTTATATTAAATAGTATTAAAAAAACTACATTTTATACTATGTTTTTCAAAAGTAATAAACATATCTCTTTACATACGATTATAAATAAAAATATATAATATAGAATATTAAAATATATTAAGAATTAATACCAAATTATAAACTTAAATTAATTAGAAATTTAGATATTAATAAACATCCTATAAGAGTGTTTAGGATATTAATTAAATATAAAATTAAAAATAATCTAGAAGTGATATTTTGCATAAAATAGCGGATATAGATGTTCAACATAACATAACAAAAGCTAATAAGAAAATAGCTGATAGAATTACAAAAAAATTTGATGAATTAAATATCTTTGGGGTTGATTTTGTAGGAGCCATTGGTTCAGGAAAAACTTCATTAATAGAAGACCTTATAGAAAATATGGAAGGAAAAATCGGTGTAATAGCTGGAGATGTGATAAGTAAATTTGATGCTAACAGATTTGAAAAGTTCAATATTCCAGTTGTGGGATTGAATACAGGAAAAGAATGCCATCTTGATGCACACTTAGTAGAGCATGCTGTTAATGATATGCCTTTAGATAAGATTGATTACTTATTCATTGAAAATGTGGGAAACTTAATATGTCCAGTAGACTTTGATTTAGGTTCCCATATTCGTGTAGTTGTAATTAGTGTTAGTGAAGGTGATGATACAGTAGAAAAACATCCTTTAATATTCCAAAGTGCAGATTTAGTGATCATTAACAAAATAGATATTGCTGATGCAGTTGGAGCAGATACTGAAAAAATGGTTAAAGATGTTAAAACTTTAAATCCAAATGTTGAAGTTATTAAAACAAGTTTAAAAAAAGGAATAGGGTTAAATAATATTATACACTCAATTGAAAACTTTAAAAAAGATAAAGAGAACTAAGTTTTTTAATTTAAAATAAGAAAAGAAAGAATTTTTCATAATAATCTCTCATTAAAATAATCTCTCATTAAAATATATGATTTCATTCTCTAAAAAGAAGGATATTCTCTAATATATATTTAGTTCATATTATGTTTTCCTATTTTTTTTTGAAATGAAAATCAATTTAAAGCACTAAAAATAGACTCTATTCAAAGATACAAAATTATTAAGAATATATGATAAGGATACATATTAAATTATGTGGAGGTCAATAATGGCTTTAACTATTAAATTAGATAATGTTAGTAAAAAATATGATAACTTTGTTGCTTTAAAAAATATGGATTTAGAAGTTCATAGTGGGGAAATATTCGCCTATATGGGACCTAACGGTGCTGGTAAAACAACCACCATAAATTTAATATTGGGATTACTTAATCCAAGTTCTGGAATTCTTAGAGTTTTAGGAGAAAATCCTTATTTAGACACAAATGAAGTGTATGAAGTGAAAAATCAAGTTGGTTTTCTATTAGATCAAGATTCATTAAATCCAAAATTATCAGGGTTTAAAAATATATTATATTGGGCTGAGTTATATGATATAGGCTCTCAAAACATAGTCCAAAGAGTTAATGAAGTAATTGAGATTGTTAATTTAACAGGACGAAAATATGATTTAGTAGAGAAATATTCTCATGGTATGAAAAAAAGATTATTATTTGCTCGAGGAATTGTTCATAATCCTCAGATATTAATTCTTGACGAACCAACAAATGGCATTGATTTAGAATCAAAAGTTTTAATGAGAAACTTGATTAAAAAGTTTGCTGATGAAAATAGAACCATATTCTTTTCATCACACGACCTTGAAGAGGTTCAAAAAGTCTGTACAAATCTTGCTATTGTTAATAAAGGTGAATACCACCATTAGATTTATAATAAGGATTAGCAAAATCACATCTGGCACCAAGTCCTACAATACATTCTTCTCCTCTACTGTTAAGATAATATCCATTCGCATTATCTACAGCGAAATAATTATAAGTATTATAAGCACCAGGATTATTCATTGCACTCATCCATAATCCAACATCTGTGGCAGAGACATTACCTAAACTTGAAATCATAAGATTCCAAGAGTTATTAAACTAAATAATATTTTTTTATTTATCATAATATCTAACTCCTTTTTCAATAAAAAAAAGAAAAAATTAAAAATAAATTATTTATACTCACCAAACTTGACCATTAGGATATTCTACAGTCCAGCCTTGAGGCCAATGAAATTTACCACCAGGCATATTGAAAACTTCTTTCCCAGCGAAATAACAACGAATCCAATCCATGTATGCTCCTCCACTATAAACATCGGAAGCTGTGAAATACATACCAGTAGCACCCTCATTTTTATTTATACCATTAACCCATCCATTTGGAGCAACAGGCATACTCATAGTAGCAGTCAATAAACGGGAATAATAGCCTGTAAGACCATAACTATCAATTCGTAAAACATCAATACTAAATACTATCCTCACAGGTTTAGCAGATATGTAATATGGATAATTATAATATATACCCGTTGAACTTGGCTGTCCTGCAATCTGATCTGGACCATAATAACGATTACCAAAAGGATAACCGTCTAATGTTCGTGTATAATTGGTACCATCATCAAAATAAATAGCATATGGGCAATTAAATGTATAACTATTAAGAGATTCATGATTACTCATATCATTCTTGGCACTCATCCATAAACCAACATCTCCAGCGGAGACATTACCTAAACTTGAAATCATTAAGATTCCAAGAGTTACTAAACTTAATATTACTTTTGCATTCATAATATCACATTTTTTTATTAAATAGGTAACAGTTTAGCCTCAATGGACCAAGGAGGAATATATATTATTTTTATTTTACACAGAAATAGGTTTGACTATATGCCAATAATAATAATCAATTCCATTAGCCTTACAGATAGGATTACCATTATTACCAATTTCTATTGAATTTGTATTTTTTAATTGATTAAATTGCTTTAATGATAAGAATTCAGTTTTGAAATCTCTATACATACCATTGGACGAATTCCAGGTTTCATACCGAATGGTAGGATATGCATCTGATCGCATTTCGACTATTTGGCTGTCAGTGGTTCTTATGTCTATTGCAACTACATTACCTAAACTTGAAATCATTAAGATTCCAAGAGTTGCTAAACTTAATATTATTTTTGCATTCATAATATCACATCTTTTATTTAATTAGCTGCAGTTTAGCCTCAATGAGCCAAGGAGGAATTCCGTTTATTGTAATCCATTAAAGCATCATAAAAATACTTGCTTTCACTTTTGAAAGATTTCAACCAATAAATAGGTATACTATCAAGAATCCAAACTCTACAAAAATCATTATCATGTCTAAGACCACGACCATAAGCTTAAATTAATCTTTTACGAATACTTTTAGCTTCATAATCTTGATTAAATAAATTCCAAACTTTATCCTCAAAACTATTATTAGAATAAAGAATCTTCACAATAATATTATTAACACATTCAGCATTTGGAAAATCTACACCAGTGAAGATACTTGGACTAATTAAAGTATTTTTATAAATATATATGTGAAACATCCCACTTATTAACCTAATTAGTGATGGTAGTATATATATATTTTGATTATTCACATAATATCAATAACAGCTTAATAGGTGTTTTTTTAAATATAGTAATAAATATCGTTTTTTCATGGATGAAAGGATTCCTATTCAAAAACAGAAAATAGATTAAACTCACAAAAAAAAAGAGTAAAAATGGTATTTTTTGGGTGAAAACAATATAAACAAAGATATTTTTATCTAAAAAAGAAAGAGTCAATAGAATTATTATATATATTACTCATCCAATATATGGCAAAAGTCACATAGAGTTCCTTTGAAATAATCCAAGGAAAGAGTAAATTGGTTTATTATTCATATTTTATAAAAAAAGAAACAAAGGGGATAAGGAGGATAATAAGGGTGTATTGATGATTATTTATCTATCGCAATCGTTCCCAATATTTTTCATTATAAATGTTGAGTTTTCACAAAATGTTTGGCTTATATTTTTAATGCACCATGCACTCCAAGGATTAAATCCAGCGAACACATTATAAAAAAGAAATATAGAAGAATGCTTATCTCTGTATTGTTCTTGAAAAGTGTGGGTGCTATAAAAAGAGAAAGTTGTAGAATGGTTTAAAAATTTTTTAAATATGGGCAAAATGTGTTGAGAAATGGATTCATGAACATTGGACATTAATAAACTAAAAATTATAAACTATACCAAAATGACTATATACTGTCATTAAAATCGAGAAGAATTATATAAAAGGTTTAATTTATGAACTTCACAAATATTAGAAAAATCTGTTTAAAAGAATTGAAAGAATCATTATATGATCATATGATTACACAAATGCCATTACTTATGGTTGGATTTTTAATAACATTCATATTTTTCTCTAAATCTAATGGAGATATTCTCAACAATGGAGAAATAATGGGTTTTAGTTATTCTATAGGTATGCCAATTTTATTGATTAAATATAGGCTCACAGATGAAGTATCCTTAGGTAAATTCCAATCTTTATTATCCTTACCTATGAGTTTAAAAGAAATATTTTTAGGAAAATGGTTGGCTATTGCAATTTTAAGTTTTTTTTATACAGTTCTAACAATTTTCATGTTTAAAATAGCTTCTTTGTTGTTATATGGCACAATAAATTTAGATTTAATTCTAATAATCCCATTTTTTCTATTGTTTGTGATTATCCAAATTTATTTTGCAATTAGTGTCTTGTTATCATTGAAGTATAAGAGTAGAACTTTAGGACTTCTAATCCGTTTTGCTCCATTTATTCTGTCTATTATAGCTATTGCCTGTGGTTTTTTATATATGCAAAGAACTGGTTTATTAAATAACCCTGAATTTTTCAATTCCTTAAATCAAACAGCACAACCTCCAAATGTTTCAAATAGTATGAACTCAATACTATTGAATCCTCTTTTTTGGCTATTTGGAATGGTTGGATTAAGTGGAATAATAATATTAATCTTATCATTTACAATGTTATACTTGTTAAATAGATTAAATAAGGAAAAAATCTTAATCTAATAATATTTTTAGACTTTCTGTTTTTTAAGGCATATTTATTAAATTAAATTAAATTTTTATTAAATTAAATTTTTTTAAATGTTTTATATTTTTAAAATTAAAAGAATATAATTAAATAAATTGATTAAATATTAAAATATAAGTCAATATCTTATAAATATTTTATATATATTTAAATAAATTATATAAAATAAAATTTATATTTAAAATAAAAATAAAAAAAAAAGTTATAAAAATAATTAATGTGATTTATTTGGTGTTCACTGAAAAAACAATTGGAAAATTTTTTGAAGAACAGGTAGAAAAACAATCAGAGAGAGAATTTATAGTTTATCCTGATAGAAATCTAAGATTTACATACTCAGAATTTGATGAGAGAGTCAATAGGTTAGCAAAAGGTCTTCTTTCCATTGGAATATCTAAAGGAGATCATGTAGGCATTTGGGCTCGTAATGTCCCTGACTGGTTAACATTCATGTTTGCCACAGCAAAAATTGGGGCAGTTCTTGTAACTGTCAACACAGCATACAAAAGCCATGAATTGGATTATATACTAAAACAATCTGATATGAAGGCAATAGCTATTGTAGATGGTTTTAGAGATGTAAATTATATTAAAACTTTATACGAATTAATCCCAGAACTTAAAACAGGTTCAAGAGACGAATTAAATAGTGATAATTATCCTTTTTTAGAGAAAGTTATTTACATTGGTCAAGAAAAGCATAGAGGAATGTACAATACTAATGAATTAATGTTGCTTGGTAAACATCATGAAGATAATGAGTTAAATAGTATAAAATCATCTTTAACTAACAATGAAGTTATAAATATGCAGTACACTTCAGGAACAACAGGATTTCCAAAAGGAGTCATGTTAACCCACAAAAATATATTAAACAATGGCTTTAGCATAGGCGAGAGAATGAAATTTAGTGAAATAGATAGGTTATGTATTCCAGTTCCCCTCTTCCATTGTTTTGGTATTGTTCTTGGTGTTTTATCTGTTTTAACTCATGGAGCCACAATCATAATGCTTGAAATATTCGATCCTTTACTTGCTCTTTCAGCTATTCAAAAAGAGAAATGTACAGCTATTCATGGAGTTCCTACAATGTTCATTGCAGAACTTAATCATCCAATGTTTGATATATTTGATTTATCTTCACTTAGAACTGGAATAATGGCTGGTTCTACATGTCCAATTGAAACGATGAAAGAGGTTATGGATAAGATGAACATGACTGAGATTACAAGTGTTTATGGTCTTACTGAGTCCTCTCCTGGAATGACTCAAACAAGTGCAGAGGATAGTCTTGAAAGAAAAGCAAATAGTGTTGGTAGACAATATGAAGATATTGAAGTTAGAATTGTTGATCCTGAAACCAATAAACCATTAAAACCTGGAGAAACAGGTGAAATATGCTGTCGTGGATACAATGTTATGAAAGGATATTATAAAATGCCAGACAAAACTGAGGAAGTTATTGATGATGAAGGATGGTTACACAGTGGTGATTTAGCCACTGTTGATGAAGATGGATACTATACAATAATTGGTCGTACTAAGGATATGATTATTCGTGGTGGAGAGAATATTTATCCTCGTGAAATTGAAGAATTTCTTTTCACAGTTGATGGTATTCGGGATGTTCAAGTTGTAGGAATAGCTGATTCTAAGTATGGTGAGATTGTCGGTGCTTTTATTATTAAAGAGGATAATATAGACATAACTGAGGAAGATATTCGTGATTATGCCATGGATAAGATAGCAAGATATAAGGTTCCTAAGTATGTTTTTTTCTTGGAAGAATTCCCTTTAACTGCAAGTGGAAAGATTAAAAAATATGAGCTTAGTGAATTAGGTTATAAGTTAGTTCAGGAAAGATTGAAAGAAGAAGAGGAACTAAATAAATAATTGTTTTTAATATTTATTTTGTCTTGGATATTTATTTTAATATCTTAATTTTTTTAAAATAGATTTTATATTTATAGTTTTATATGTATTTAGTATTGATGTTGATAGAAAATAGCTTTTTTATAGTTCTTCAAATCCATACTACTTTTTATATTTAAATCCTCATTAAACAAGGGTTTAATAATTAATAATGCTTTTGAATTTTTAGCTATTTCTTCAATATAAGGTTGTAACTCATAAGGTGGTCTTATGGAATATATTATTTTAGCATCTTTGTATAATTCTAATTTAGGGTTTATTATGTTATCTTTTACAATACTCTCTCTTTTGGGATCAATATCAGTCATTGTTACTTCAATATCATTACTTTTTAAGTAATCAGCAACCTTAAAGAAATTTCCAATAGCTATTTCAACTACTTCTCCTTCATTTTCTTTATCTTCCAAATATTTTTTTATATACTTTCCTAAATCTTCCCACATATTATCAACTAACTTGTGTGTTTTTTTATTTGAAACTTATTAAATATATTTATATTAATTACAGTATTAAAAAGAATAATGAAATTATATTTAATTATTATTTTGGTCTTTTATTTTCTATTATTAAATCCAATAACTAATGATAATCATCTTTTAATTGATTATAATATTTTATGATTATTATTAAGTTGATTTATGATTAGATTTATATGAGAAAAATCTATTTTAAGAATTTTAGAGACAAATCACAGCTATTTAACTTTAATTAATGATATTCAACTAATTGAAAAAACTCCCAGGTGAATCAAGAAAAAAGTAGTTGTTATGGTCAAAAAGATGAAGATGAAAATATCTAATATACATATGTTAATCTTACTTTCTAACACATAAGTAACCGCAAAGTATTTATATAACCTCAAACTCATTAATTATAATGCAATTTTTCCTGTTCAAATACATTTCAATGTTAATTAAATCTTTGTATTTACTTGGTATTTAATTAATTGTAGATGTTTAATAATTGCAGTATATTTTATTCACAAATTATTATTTTTAAATTGTATTAACTAATCTGTGTATTCTTTACACAATTCTAAAAGATGATTTTATGAGATAATTTTTTTATATAATATACTTCTATGAATTGTCGACTATTGTATTTAGAACTATTTTAATAGTTAGTATGATTTATATTTAATGTGGATTGATTAAGATAAAGAATAGTAATTAAATATTCATACTAAATTTAAATTATTATTTTTACATAAAATAATTTTATAGAATTTTATTTTATTATAATTTAATAATTATATAACTAATTAAAATATTGATAATAATTAAAATTTGATAAAATATTAAATACACAAATAATATTAGTGAATAGAAATAATATTAGTGAATAGAAATAATATATAAAGTAAAAATATTAGTATAAATTGAAAAATAAGGTGATTAAATGGTACAACAAGGACAACCAATTTTAGTTTTACCTGAAGGTACAAATAGAATTTTAGGTAGAGATGCTCAAAGAAATAATATTTTAGCTGGTAAAGTTTTAGCTGAAACTGTAAGAACAACATTAGGTCCAAAAGGAATGGATAAAATGTTAGTCGATGGTCTTGGAGATATAGTAGTAACTAACGATGGAGTAACCATCCTTAAAGAAATGGACATTGAACATCCTGCTGCAAAAATGTTAGTAGAAGTTGCTAAAACTCAAGAAGATGAAGTAGGTGATGGAACAACCACAGCAGTTATAATCGCTGGTGAATTACTTAAAAAAGCTGAATCTCTATTAGATATGGATATACACCCTACTATCGTTGCTATGGGTTACAGACAAGCAGCTGAAAAAGCTCAAGAAATTTTAGAAGACATCTCTATTGAAGAAATTGGAACTGAAACCTTAGTTAAAGTAGCTATGACAGCTATGACTGGTAAAGGAACTGAAAAAGCAAGAGAACCATTAGCTCGTTTAGTGGTTGATGCAGTTCAACAGGTGGAAGAAAATGGTGAAGTAGACACAGATCACATCAAAATCGAGAAAAAAGATGGTGCTGTTGTAGAAGACTCAACTCTTGTTCAAGGAGTGATCATTGATAAAGAAAGAGTCCACCCAGGAATGCCAAAAGAATTATCTAATGCTAAAATAGCTTTATTAAACTCTCCTGTTGAAGTTAAAGAAACAGAAATGGATGCTGAAATCAGTATAACTGACCCTGCTCAAATGCAAGCTTTCATTGAACAAGAAGAAAAGATGGTTAAAGGAATGGTTGATAAAATAGCTGATTCTGGTGCAACAGTCTTATTTGCTCAAAAAGGTATTGATGATTTAGCACAACATTACTTAGCTAAAAAGGGAATTTTAGCTGTTAGAAGAGTTAAGAAATCAGATATTGAAAAATTAGCTAAAGCTACTGGTGCAACTATCGTTTCTAATGTTGATGATTTAACTCCTAATGATTTAGGTGAAGCTGGAAGTGTTGTTGAAAAGAAAATATCTGGAGAAGAAATGATCTTTGTAGAAAATGCTAAAGAAGCTAAATCAGTCACTTTACTTGTTAGAGGAAGTACTAAACATGTTGTAGATGAAATTCAAAGAGCTATTGAAGATGCTATTGGTGTTGTCTCAGCAACTGTTGAAGATGGAAAAGTTGTAGCTGGTGGAGGAGCTCCTGAAATTGAAGTGGCTAAGAAACTTAAGGATTATGCTGAATCCATCAGCGGAAGAGAACAATTAGCTGTTACATCATTTGCAGAAGCTTTAGAAATTGTTCCAAAAACCTTAGCTGAAAATGCAGGTTTAGACAGTATTGATTCCTTAGTAGACTTAAGAGCAGCTCATGAAAAATCTCCTTACATGGGTCTCGATGTCTTTGATGGGAAAGTCACTGATATGAAAGAAGCTGGTGTTATTGAACCAAAAAGAGTTAAAAAACAAGCTATTCAGTCTGCATCTGAAGCAGCTGAAATGATTTTAAGAATAGATGATGTTATAGCTTCCAGTGGTAGTGGTAACCCTGATATGGGCGGTATGGATCCATCTGCAATGGGTGGAATGCCTCCAATGATGTAATTTTAAAATTTACATCTTTTTTATTTTTTTATTTTATGTATATTTTAATTATTTTTCAGTAGCTTAATTTGTTATATTGATTTTAAAGTTTATATAACTCTAAACTTTCTTTTATAGTATTTTACTTAGCTCTATTAACAATATATATCTTATTTATATGTTTTATTAAATTTTTAAAAAACTTTATTGTGTCTTCAAATTAATTAACTAATTTTAAGAATAATTTTTAATAAATCATCATAAAAAATTTAAAATATACATAAAATAACTTTATTAATTGGATATTGAGAGTTTCTATAAACTTAATTTTAACATATATTAATATGATGTTTTATTATTATTTTCATTTTTTTTCATTGGAAAATTCACATATTTTAACATTTCAAGCCTAATTTCGCTGATATTTTTATGGGTTTTCCATAATTTTTTCATAGCTATTGCTAAGCGGAGCATATTTTCCATTAAAAGTCTTGGCAGTTGGAGTAAGTTAAATGTTGCACATCCAATTTTTTTAGAAAAATTGATTAAAAATAACTTCTCACTAATTTTTGATCAAACTTTTTTTTAAAAAGTTTGGCTGTGCGTTTCATTAAATTATCTATCTGGTTTCTTGGGTGGTTGTTAATCGTGTGTGACCAGATTTAAACACAGTTTTAATTACTGCATAGGGTCTTTGCTTGGAGTCTCTCTTAATTGAAATTCTTTTATTTCTCATTTTCTCTCTAATACTTAATTCCTCACTTTTAGGCTTCTTTTGAAGAGCCGTCATGATCCTTTTAGATTTCACACTACCATTAATCCTTTATCCTTGTAAATAACCTGATTTTTATCTGTGGATAAGTCTATTTTGCTATCATGTAAGGAAGCAGTTGTTAATTCCGCTCTGGATTAATCCATCAATTTTTTAGAAAACGGGTAAATCTTCGATTTTCCCTAAATTTCTCGTTTCACTCGAAATAAAAATTGATTAAAACTTTTTGATCAAACTTTTATTCTTGAGCAAAGCGAAAGAATTTAGGGAAATCTTCGATTTCCCGTTTTTAAAAGTTTGGCTTCTAATCCTCGCGACGAGTTTTTTTTCGATGACCTGGATCTTATGTTAGGAAAGTATGCATTCTTGGATTCATACTCTCTTCCAGATTCTAACCCATAATTATACTATCATTTTATTGAATGAAGATCATAACTTCCATAACTTTAGATTTGGTTAATCTTTTCTCTAAAGTAACCATTATTGTAGCTTTATCAGGTTATGGGTGACCATCCAAGAAAAATTTCGTTTAGGAGACTCTGTCACAGAGATTTCTTATCTCAATTCTGGATCAGATAAACCATAGATTTTTTGGATTATTAATGCTTTAAACATTACTATAAACATCGATTTCAGGTCTTCCATCCTTTTTGTGTCTTATTTTTGTAAGTTTACATTAGTGGGGCGGAAAATTTCCCAATCTACTATATTAATCAATATTCATTCAATTATAGACAGTGTTTTTTAACATAGCCTACATTTGTTGCTGATAAGATTAATTACATTATTCATAATTATTATTTTATACTATATAACATGTGAAATCCTTAATACTCAAATTAAAACCACAGGGGGGGGGAGGGGGGGGTGAATAATCGATACCTTAGATGTGATCAACACATTTATATATTATACTACCACATATGTTAATATTGGAGTTTTATTAATTTATAAATCTTATCAAAATATGCTATTTTTTCTGAAAGAAAATTAGAAGACAAAGTCTTTGTTTTTGATAGGTTAATAGAAACTCTCTAATATGTAAAATTTAATAATATGACTTGTGACCATCCCTATTTAGTAAGAAAAGTTGAGGTGTTTTTTTTATGTTGAGAATTGGTAAATTAAGTTGGAAGTTTATTGGTTGCTTTGTTATCTTTTTGATCTTATCTGTGAATGTTGTCTCAGCAGCTAACAACCAAACTAATAATGATACAACCCCTAATAGTGATAATAGAAATAATAATATGAGTTCTGATAGTAGAACTAATAATAATGTTACTAATAAGAATTGTAGTGATGATTTAACTACTTATAATTATTCTGGTGTGTATATTGATTTGCCTAAAGACATTCCCACTCCACTTAAGATTGATGATAATTGGGCTGGAGATTATATTTTAATTGATGAGTTTTTATTTGATGTTTGTGGTATTAAATGGAATCCTCCAAGTGTTAGAACAAGACATTGGTACAATTTTTGTAGTTGGTTGTGTGATGTCATAGTATATGGTTTGTATGCTATTTGGTTTGGTATTCAAGTGGTTTTAGGGACACTTGCATGGGTTGTTTACAATCTTGGCTGGTTAATCATTAGTTTTGCTTGGAGTTTTTATTGGCTGATTATGCAGATACTTCTCATGTTTAATATGGAGTCATTAAGTGATACTATGACTAAGTTGGAGAATTCGACAAGTTATTATAAGTATTTTAATGGTGTTCGCACTGTCACTGATCCTGAGAAGATTATGAGTAATTTTAAAGCTAATGTTTCATCCCATTTAAATAGTAGTAATAATAGTATTGATGGTTTATTGTTTGCTCTTGTCAATCCTTTAAGCATTAATCCATATATTAATGACAGTAGAAATGTGACTATTAAGAAGATCAACAGTGTTACTAATAATAGTAGTAATGAGACTAATAATGTTAATATTGTGAATATGGATAATAATACTGTTGTTTATAGTCATGAGAGTGTTGTTGGTGTTGATATTCCTGATGAAAATGGTAATATTAACTGTACGAATGTTACTAACTCCACCAATTGTATTAACTCGCATAACCTTGTTAATTGTAATAATGTTGCTAACAGTATTTATATATTTAATAGTTCTGATGTAGCTAATAGTTCCAATGTCTTTGATTCCAAAGATATTACAAATAGTAGTGATATTAATTATAGTGATAATATATTAGGTGGTTTCAATGTGACTAATTGTAGTATTGTGTCTAACAGTACCAGTATTATTTCAAGCAGTAATATATTAAGTAGTTCTAATGTGACTAATTGTTTTAATGTGATCAATAGTTTCGATGTTTTGAATTCAAACAATAGTATTAGTAGTCGTGATGTGATTAATAGTAGTGATGTGGCTAAGAGTTTTAGTGTTGATTCATCATTTAACATTACTAATAGTGGTAAATTGTTGAATTCTGATAATCTTATTAATTGTAGTGTTGTGTTTAATTCCAGTAATTGTGTTGGTTGTAATGATAGTAGTTTTTTAGTGGATTGTGTTTTTAATAGGAATGCTACCAATTGTAGTAACTGTAGTTATGTTTTTGACATGGCTAACAGGTCTAATGAGTTTAGGCAAACTAATGGTTATTTACATGTTTTAAGCACTGAACATGTTAAAATGTCCAATGGGGCTCTTAATCCTTGTAAAGTTAAGATTAATGGCACTATTCCTGATGAGGCAAAAGGTACTATCGTTGATAATGATGGTTATGTTAGTTTTTTCACTTTAACTGATCAAGACTTAATCAACTACAACAATAACCTCACTGAACAAATAAAAACTCTTAACAAATCAATTGAAAACTTAAAAGAAAACCAAGAAGAATGTAAAACTGCCATGATTGTCATGGGGACTGTTCTTATTATCTCAATTATAGTTGCTATAGTTGCTGCATTTATATCTAATGGTCAAAGCACACATATGGCTGAAAAAGAGGCGGAAAATGATGCTCAGGGAAGAATTGAGGTAGAGGGACATAAACGTTTCATATCTGGGAATAGAGTGGTTTCAAGAGAACTTTTAAGTATTTGTCGTTTATCTGGTCCTGTAGGTAAAGAAATTTGCTCATATTCTTTAACGGCCACAGGGATATTTGAAGGCAGTAAGTGGATTGCTGCTGCTGCTCTTCTTAATTTGGTAGGGATTGCTGTTGGTCATCATCTTACTGCTACTGATATGAATGAAGAAGAGTTGGTTTGTTCTTTTGATGATGGTGTTTTGAGTGGTGTTGTTATGGAGATGGCATTCCGTGCTGATAATAAAATCATTGTTGATCCAATTATTAAATAAAAAAAAGGATTGTTTATAATTTGAGGATTTGAATATTTGAGTATTTTATTATCAGTAGTTCGTAAAGTATTTTTAAGTATTATATTCATTATTAAATCCTTAGTTTGTCTTTGGTTATTCATGTTGATTTGTCTTAACATGGATTTGAGTGTCCATGTTACTTTTTGTCTGCCACCTTGTCGTGGTATGCTGAGGTAGAACCATTGTAATGTAGATCCAAGTATTAACTAAAAGAAGACCTAAACCAATATATAACAATTTAAGCACTGGATTTTTTGTGCTGACGGATATTCTTGCTTGATTCATTAATCGGTAACTGGTATTCTATTCCAAAACATTTCCTGTATTCTTTAAATGTATTTTTAATAGGTATGTCTACATTGTATAACTGCATACCCAAAGTATTTTATTCTTTTTTCTTTGTATTTGCTTTTAGAGTATTTTACTACAACATTAACTTGGAAAGTGGCTTCATCATTTTTTGATTTCATTGTGTATTGTGTAGAGTAAGCTTTTTCTACCTATGTAGAGGTTTCTTATTCCTCCACTTTTACCTCTCTTTACACAAGGAATAATAAAAGGTATTTTTCTATTTTTAAGATAGTTTATCACTCCTGCAGTAAAAAACTCTTTATCTAAGTAAAGACATTTAATTTTAAACCCTACTTTTTGGATTTCATTTATTAAAAAGTTCACTGTTTCTTTTTAGAGTATCGCCTTTTTTTTATGTATATTCACAGCTAATGTGTAATCGTTTATTTCTCAGTATCATGTATATGAAGGCATAAGCAAAGAAATGGCTTGTTCCATTTTTAGGTTTAGTTCTAATGGTGTCACCAGGGTTTTTTTTCCTCACCATAAAAATGGAATGTTTACAAAGTCAATAGCGAACTCGTTATATTTCCTAGACACAGTTTTAACAGCATGAATTTTCAAGTTATCGTTTAAATTCTGCTGAAGAGTATCTAACTCAAGGTTACGAAGCCTATATCTAACAGTTCCTTCGCAAGGAGCATCAGGACAAAACTCACTAACATGATTAACACTCGTCTTGGAAAGAAGCATTAAGAAGGTGATAAACAATTTCTTTATTAGTATACTTCACATTAGAAGTCGAAAACAATTTTAAAACATCTTCAACCAAAACAGCCGAAACATTTAATACATCATCATTACATAAAAATCTATGCGGGGTTGTTTTTTTTGTCATACATATTAATAACAAACCCGCACATATATACCTTTCACTTTACGAAGTACTGATTATTTAAAAACTATATTTGGATTAATTTTATTAAATATTATTTAATTCAAAAGTAATATTTTTTATATAATAAAAATATAATAAGTAATATGAATAAAAATTTTAGTAATACATATAATGAGAAAGTTCAAAATGAAATACTATTTTTTCTCTATAATCAAGGATGTTTTGGAAAATACCATTATCCTATTAAAGGTATTCAGCACAAAATAATTATTAATGGAGAAAGAGTCTCATCAGGAGATTTAAAAAAAGCTATTAAATCTCTATTAAAAACAGGTTTAGTTTTAAGATACAAAAAACTTAAAAATATCCATTTAAACTCACATAAAAAAGAAAAAATATTAGAAAAAATCCAATATAAATTAAATCAACGATTAGAATTTTAAATATAATAAATAAAGAGGCTAAAACTATATATAATTATATTATCTCATTTAAACAATCTTTATTATTTATCATTGTTTTAAATAGTATTTACATGCCTAATAGCTATATTATAACTTATTATATCTATCCAGTGAAACATCTCAAAATCATGAAATTATTTATTCATTTTCTAGAAAATAATACATTCTTCCAATTCTTTATAAACATTCATATCTTCTGTAATGAGTTTCGATAAGTTTAATTTAAACTTTTCAGGATTAATACTTGTAGAAATATCACAACATGACTTGATTATGCTACAATTGTCTTTAATACTATCATTTATTATATCATTAACACAATTATCATATTTACCTTCATTAAACAATTTACTTTTTTCAGAACAATATTTCTTCAAAACATCTTTATCAAATAGATAATTTTCAATCTCCCATCTCTTCATTATTCTAAAATTATCAGGATTATTCTCTAAGTATTCTTGTCTATCATTTTCATCATTTAACTTACCAGAAGAGACATCCCTATCCTTGAAAACTAATATTTCGATGTCAGAAAAAACTTTACTCAATATTTTTAATGCAATTTCACTTCTCTGATCAAGTTCAGTATTACCTCCACTTGAAACAAATAATGTATCATGATGTTTTTCTCCAAAAATATTGTTTAATACTTTAGCATCAAATCCTTTCTCTTCACCATTATTTCCAGGCTTATCCTTACCTTCACAATAAACTATAGTCTTTGGGCTTATTTTCATATCCATCAGATGGATCAAATTCAATTACTACATTATGCTGTTCATGGTAAGCACGATTAGGGACTTTTTTTAAGAGTAACAAATTTTTATCAGTGTCTGTATTGTATAGAACTATAAAATTTGTTTTTTTCTAAATTAAGATAATATTTTAGATATTTTAATTTATAATTTAAAGTAGATATTTTCAAATAAATTGATATTAATAAATAAATAATTATGTATATATTTTATTATTTGAATATTTCATTATAAAAATATATTATTATTCATAGAAATTTTATAATATATTTAACAAAACATCATTTGTAATAATCCTTTTTTAAATTCTTTTGTTTTTTCTAATTCAATATTTATTTGACCTGTTTTTTTATCAGTGCTTGTTAGGAATTTAGTTATTTTTTCCTGTTCTTTTAATTTAGGCATTTTAGTTGGAATAGTTTCTAAAGAATCATTATTTAATGTAACTCCTTTTGCTGCTTGAGAGCCATATTTAGCTATATTAATTGAATTTAAGTAATAATACATATATTCAGTAGAAACATCTGCTTTTTTCCATTTAAAATTGCAAATAGCTTCATTAGTATACATATCTGTACCAAGAATAGCTAATCTTCCTATTGTTAGTTTAAAACTCATGATTAACGAGTTTTTAGGAATAGACGATTTATTTTTAGCTCCTTTTTCTGAAATTGTTTTGTTCGTGTTATACAAATATTTTCCTTCTTTCATATCTGCTATTGATAGCTATGATAAACCCCCATCCCAATTTGTTGAATCAGTAGTTGAAGGTGTGAACCCTTTTTTAATTTCTGCGATTTTTCCTAATGAAATAGTTTCCCAGTCAGGATAGCTATTCCCATTTTCATCTTTGAATCTTAGTTGTTGAGAGAATAGCTGTTGCATGATTCCTTTTTTATAGTTATTCCATAATTCTAATTTGTCTTCTAAAATAGCTATTTTTTCATCTA